>JAZRGF010000001.1:0-1747 GCA_045644005.1 Bacteroidaceae bacterium
TGTGCAATAGAATAGATTCATACCCTGGATAAATGCTTGTAAAAGAGTTGAAAGGCAATTTTGCCTTACTCAATCCATATTCCTTTTTATACAGTCTCCTAAAGCCCCTGCTGACACCTTGAGGTTTATGCCTGTTGCGGACTTCGGTCAGTTCTTTCTGCTTATCCCAATCCTTGGAGACAAACTGTGCCGATGAATTCAAACACGACAAAGAGAATATTGTCAATAATGCAATAAATTTTAGTTTATTCATGATTATCTAATGCGTTTGTAGTTGTTGCCTAAGTTTTGTTTGCTTTTTGCTCCCCTCCGTCGGCAAGCCGACACCTCCACCTCAGTGATGGGAGGAGTTAGTTGTCTTTATGTTACTCATTGAAGAACCTGAACATGTTGTACCAGTCAATCTTTTCCTTTGCTGTTTGGCTGCCGTGTTCCATGGCTACGCGGTACCAGGCTGCTGCTTTTTTGTCGTCCTTTTTGGTGCCTTTGCCTTTCTCGTACATGTGGGCAACCTTTTCGGCGGCCTCGGGGTGTCCGCTGTTGGCGGCGCGCTGGTACCAGTTAAATGCCTTTTTCTTGCTCTTCTTTACATAGTAGCCATCCTCATAGAACTGTGCAAGTCTGTACTGTGCATCGGTGTTGCCGAGCTTGGCGGCTTTCTGGTAATAGCCTATGGTGCTTTGCCTGCGCAGCTGCTTTTGGCTTAGCTGCAGCAGTGAGTCAGCCTGTGCAACCTTCTCGGCAATGATGTAGAGTGCGCGTGGCTCGTTCTTTGCCGCTGCACTGCTGTAGTATTCATAGGCTAGTGTGCTGTCCTGTGCTGTGCCACGACCTATGAGATAGCAGTCGGCAACTGTAGTGAGTGCCTTGGGGTATCCTGCTTGGCCGGCTCTGTCGTAACAGATGAACGCGAGGCTGTCGTTCTGTGCTGTGCCAATGCCGATGAGGTAACAGGTGGCAAGGTTGTAGAGTGCCTTGTCGTGCCCTGTGTTGGCGGCACGGCGGAATCGCCTGAAGCCCTCGATGGTGTCGCATTCAACACCGTAGCCGTTCATGTAGCACACGGCGCTGTTGTAGATGGCATCGGGGTAGCCAAGTGCCGATGCTTCGTTGAAGCAGGTGAATGCCTCGTCGTACATGTGGTGCTTGAAGAAACTGCGGCCTTCTTCGGTTTTCTTGAAGCAGAAGCCGAGGATATCAATGTTGTGTATGCCCACAACAGGTGTCTCGGGCATGGTGAGGTGGTCAATGCCGGTATCGTTCTTGTCGGCACCGCGTGTGGCAATGTTGCTGTTACTGTAAAATGTTCCGTTTGAGCGGCCTTCAACATCTACGGCAATTCTCTTTGCCGATGTGCTGTTGTACAACTCCACCTGTAGTTTGCCGTTTTTGGCTGTAATATCGGGCGACCACAGGAGCGTGCGGCGGTAATCGGCAGTGGTGGCATCGGGCTTCATGGTGCTGTAATCGGGAGAGTAGAACTGCTTCTCCTCGGTGTATCCATAGACCATTGTGTAGCGTGTGGTACCTCGTTGGGTATATTCGGGTATCAGGCCTTTCTGCTCGTCTTCTTCGCTGTTCGGGATGAAGCAGGCTACGTAGTTGGGGATTGCATCGTGCGATAGTGATTTTATGCGGTCGTGGAGTATGGCTGCATCGGGGGCATCATCAATGTTGCCGTTCCTTGCGCTTATGCCCATCTGTCCATAGAATCCTTCGTAGTAGCCTCTATAATCGAGGTTGCCTT
>JAZRGF010000002.1:0-1312 GCA_045644005.1 Bacteroidaceae bacterium
GATAGACGCGCTCTTCGGGGAAGAGGCTCTGTTTGATGGCACTGCGTATGATTATGTTGTCGAGGTTGTTGCGTGGCGCCTCGCCATTGCCTGTTGTCTGTGCAAGGCTGCCTTGCAGCAGTGCGGTGAACAGTAATAGTATTATGGTTGTACGTTTCATGGTGTTGGTATTAAACCCCTCCGCCTTTGGCACCTCCCCTAAGACAGGGGAGGAATTCAAAAAGTAACATAGGGTGTGTTATCTTATTGCTGTAGCACCGGCCATCAGCGGTAGGTGGGTGTTGTTGCCTGCAATCTCCATTGATGGGCCGTAGTGGTAGATGATATGTGCATTGTATCGTGTCTTTCTCTCTGCGTACCATTGCTTGCCGGCAATGTGACCGATGGCTGCCGCAGTGGCTGTTGCCTTTATCTGTTCAATGTCGGCCGGGGTGGTGCTGCCGGGTGCTGTGACATTGCAGCTTGCTATGCTCATGTTGCCGGGCTTGCCGTCTTTGCCGGTGGTAAAGTTCACCTTGATATCACATTTCCTTATTCCGCTTGCACGCAGTGTCTCGGCGGCAATGGAATTCTCAAGGTCAATGTATTCGCAATAGCTGTCGGTGATTAGCAGTTCCTCTTCAAACACCGGCAGTTCAATCCTTGCAATCTCCTTTGGCAACCGTCTGGGTGGTGTCTTTTCATAGGCTATGGTCGCTTTGCCTGTTGCAGGCAAGCAAATGGTTGGTTGCGCCCCTGTTTCCTCACACTCTATCGGTTGTTGCGGTTGGGTAGTTCCCTGTTCTGCGGCTTTGGGTGCAGTTATATATATGTATTCGGGCTGTGCAAATGCTCCAATGTAGGCGGCTGAAACAGGTAACAGGTAGAGCCATTTGCAGCGCTTGCCGCTGCTGCTCTGCTTTCGTGACATCATTTTTATTCGTTTGCGCACGTGGCTTTGGCTGAAACTGTTTGCCAATGGAAACGGGATGTTGCCGACGGCTTTCTTGAGTATGAGCATCTGATAGGCCTGCGTGTTGCCGTTGCATTGCAGTACATATCTGTCGGCCTCATATTCATGAATCTCCTTGATGTCATTTGCCAACAGGTATATGAAAGGGTTGAACCATTGCAATGATTTTACTATGCTAATAAGGAGCATGTCGTATGAGTGACCATGCCTGATGTGTCCCTCCTCGTGCAACAGTATCTCCTTTCCGCACTCATCATAGTCGCTTTGTGAGATTACTACATTGCGGAAAAGGCTGAACGGTGCTGTGCTGCCTGCATGGCAGTATATTGTCATTCTTTTTTGCCTGTCGACCCATATTGC
>JAZRGF010000003.1:0-3932 GCA_045644005.1 Bacteroidaceae bacterium
GGGGTTCAGCTTGTAGAGTGATTTTATTCTTATGCCATATATCTGCGAGATACGGTAAAGGCTCTCGCCTCTCTTTGTGGTGTGGAAGTTGTATCCTTTTGTTGCCTTCTTCCTTTTCTTCTGTAGGTAGATAATGTCGCCATCCTCAAATTTGTACTCCTTGTAAAGGTCATTGTACTTTCGTATCTTGCGTTTTGAGATTCCAAGCTCCTTGGACAGCGACTTGAATGTATCGCCTTTTTGTGCAATCACATATAGCAAACCGTTCGCCTTCAGTATTTCTCTTCTTTGGATTGTACCCTTCCTGCCACTATGCTTGCTGTCATATTTATACAGTTCATATCTTTCAATGAGACTTATCAGTTTTTTGTCATACTCCCTGTCCTCGGCATAGTAGGCATCCTTCAACCCCTTTGCCCAGCCCTTGTAATCAGTTATCTTAAGCTCGAAAAGGAAATCATAACGGCTGTTGTCGCACAGGAATTTCGAATGGTCCTCGTATGATCCGGTTGCATTCTTGTAACGGCGGAATATGCACAGGCGGCCATTGTCGAACGAATGGATTGTATCTCCTTGCCATCTATCGTCGGCCTTTATGCCAAAGTGGTTGTTTCCTATTGTGGCAAGCTTGCTTGTTCCCCGTCCGCTCTCTAACAAACCTTGTGCAAGTGTTATGCTTGCCGGAATGCCATATTTCTTCATTTGCTCAACAGCGACGGGGTGGAACTTCTGCAAGTAAGCCTCGCTCTCATTCATTCCCTGCGCCCATATTGAATTGTTTGCAACAAGAAGTAGTGCAATCGTCAGTATGACAGTTTTTGTAATTTTCATATGTGTCAGTTGTTAAACTCGTCACAAAATAAGTGAATAAATTGTTTTTGCGCAAGATTTTGGTTACATTCGCACAAATAATTATGCGTTGGGAACCATTATGGTGCTCCGGCTGTTAGATATATATGATTATGAAAGAGATGACAATAAATACAAAGGTGCTGGTTTGTAAACTTGACGAACTTTCACCTGCCGATAGGGAAGTTGTTGATGCAGCTCGTGCAGCAACAGCCAATAGTTATGCCGTTTATTCGCATTTCAATGTGGGTGCAGCAGTGCGTCTTGCCGGTGGAACCATTGTGTGTGGAACCAATCAGGAGAACGCAGCCTACCCGTCGGGGCTTTGTGCCGAGCGCACCACGCTTTTCTGGGCAAACTCGCAATACCCGACACAGGCAGTCGAGGTCCTTGCCATAGCTGCCCGCACCGAGCATGGTGAGCTCCCAACACCCATTCCCCCTTGCGGAGCATGCCGTCAGGTAATCCTTGAAACAGAAATGCGTTTCAACAAGCCAATCCGCATCATACTCTACGGCGCAAAGGAGTGTTATATAATTGAGGATGGAATCAAGGCGCTGTTGCCACTCTCATTCGATGCCGGTTTTCTTGAATAAACAGCCCGGAAAGCGATGAAAAAGATAATGTTCGTGTGCCACGGGAATATATGCCGCTCCCCGATGGCTGAATTCGTGATGAAATCACTCGCGCAAAAGGCTTGTGCCGGAGCGGAATTGCACATCGAATCCTCGGCAACCAGCCGCGAGGAGATAGGCAACGGTATATATCCGCCTGCCGCGCATACGCTGTCGATGCATGGAATTGGGAGCGATGGACATCGCGCCCGTCAGTTTACGGTGGCCGATTACAATGACTATGATATGGTCATTGTAATGGAGGATTATAACAAACGTAACCTTTTGCGCCTTATCGGGTGTGACTGCGGGAATAAAGTTTGGAAACTGCTCGATTTCGTGACCCGAGAGCAACATCCTTTCAGCGGTGCCGATATCTCAGACCCGTGGTATCATGGCAATTTCGACAAGACCTACAAAGAGATAGAACAGGGTTGCAAGGGCCTGTTGAAATATTTGGGATATTGACATGGGAGCGGTTGCCGATGACAAAGTGATAATGGGTATAGACCCCGGAACGAACATCATGGGATATGCCTTTATTGGTGTGAACGGAAACCGTGCACGCCTCATTACCATGGGCGTAATTGATATGCGCAAATGCAAGGATATGTACATGAAGCTTGGCGAAATTTTTGAAAGGGTACAGGGGCTTATTGCATCTTTCCTTCCCGATGAACTTGCCATTGAAGCACCCTTTTTTGGAAAAAATGTGCAGAGTATGCTCAAGCTGGGAAGGGCACAGGGCGTGGCCATTGCTGCAGCCATCAGCCGTCAGGTACCAATCCATGAATATGCACCGCTTAAAATAAAGATGGCCATTACCGGCAATGGTTCTGCATCCAAGGAACAGGTTGCCGATATGTTGCGCCGAATGCTCAACATCTCCAGTGATGAGATGCCACAGTTCATGGATGCAACCGATGCACTTGGTGCGGCATTCTGCCATTATTTGCAAAACGGTAAGCCCGTGAGCGATAAAAAGTACTCTTCTTGGGCCGATTTCGTAAACAAAAACCCCGGCAAGGTGAAATGAATGAAGTGACCCCCAAAAGTTAGACAAAAAACTTTTGGGGTTTATTTTATGCGAAAGAAACACGATTACCAAGCATTGCTCAAATACATGCATATGCTTGAAGATGGCTATTCCATCAAGTACATTCACTCTAGGTATGGAATAGCTCATCTACAACTAAAAACGATGTGGCTCTTGTACCAGAAAGAAGGGCCAAAAATACTGCATCGCCAACCTAATGTCCGTTCAAATGGCGAGTTCAGGTGCAAAGTAGTATTGGATATTGAAAATAATGGAATATCTTTGGTGCAGGCCTCGCTAAAGTACGGAGTAAGTGCCAATCGTTTGTCAGTGTGGTTAAGGACTGCACGCGAGCAAGGCATTGAAGCTCTATCAATAACCAAGAAACGAGGCCGACCACCAGGTATGGGAAGACCAAAGAAGGTACAGAAGCCCGAAACGGAGCTTGAACGTCTGCGCAGGGAAGTACAGGAATTAAAGACAGAGGTTGCCCTGCTAAAAAAAGTGAAAGCCTTAGTCGAGGAGAGAGAAGCCCGTCTGCGCGCGATTGGGCGGGGGCAATCCAAGAACTAAGGCAAGAAGGACACGACCTGCTCTTTATGCTCAAGCGCATAATGATGCCCCGTTCCACATATTACTACAATGTAGCACGCCTTGACAAGGCGGACAACTACAGCGTGGAACGCGAGCGTATAGGCGAGATATTTGCACAGCACCACAAACGCTACGGATACCGCCGCGTGTGCCAGCAGTTGCGCAGCGAGGGGTACTTAATCAACCACAAGACAGTGCAGCGGCTCATGCGAGAGATGCATTTGAAGTCCGTTGTCCGCAAGGTTAGATACCGTTCCTACAAGGGAGATGTAGGGTGCGTGGCACCAAATGTGCTGCAACGCGACTTTGTGGCAACTGCACCCAACCGCAAATGGGCTACTGATGTCACCGAGGTTAAGATTGGGGATAGGAAGACTTACCTCTCGCCAATACTGGACATGTTCAATGGTGAGATTATAACCTACACAATCTCAGACAGCCCAGATTTGCGTATGGTGATGAATATGGTAAACAGTGCTATAAAGAAAGTAAAACCAAAAGAAGGCCTTGTACTGCACTCCGACCAGGGATGGCACTACCAGCACATGCAGTACCAACTGGCACTAAAAAGAAACGGCATAGTACAGAGCATGTCACGCAAAGGAAACTGTCTCGACAATGCCATGATGGAGAACTTCTTTGGTATTATGAAGTCTGAATTGCTGTACTTGCAGGAGTTCAGGGATATGGACCACTTCAAGCAGGAACTGAAGAGGTATATCCACTACTATAACAATGACAGAATCAAACTGAGACTAAAAGGAAAGAGTCCGGTGCAATACCGAACTCTTTACCAATAAAACTATTATTAATCCGTCCAACTTCTTGGGGTCAGATCA
>JAZRGF010000004.1:0-5553 GCA_045644005.1 Bacteroidaceae bacterium
TACTAAAATTTAGCGTATTTTGTCATTCCGAACCTTGTGTGAGGAATCTCATTATACGCGGATTCAGAGATCCCTCGTCGCTACGCTCTGTCGGGATGACAGGTTCGCGATTTGATTTGGCTTATATCGAACTCACGTTATATTATGATTGATAAAAAGTCATTTAAAACCAAAGGAGATGGAGAACGCAAAAGAGATTTCAAGCAGCGACAAAAGCACACTGGACATAAGCAGCAAGCTGGTCATGGACGGCACACAATACAGCAACATAATGAGCATTGCCCTGTTGCGTGATTGCAGTGGCGGAAGGCTGGCCGATATCCTAAAGAAAAACCACTGCAAATTCGCCACTACCGATGACGACAATCGTTTGTACATCATATTCAACAAACCGGCAAGGACAATAGCCAAGTTTGCCGGCAGCTACGGCGTATCTTCATTCATCTACTGCCACGCCAACGCAAAAGTGATGTGGAGAATGAAAAACGAGGATTTCAAGTACAACAGCGTAAAGAACCCATACATATTCGTTGGGGATGCCGAAGTAACATTGAGCGACACCCTGCTCCACTACGCCGACAAAGCAATTGGCAAGGCTGTAGAGGCAGTAAGAAAGGCATTCAACCTGACAGGCGAGACCGATGAGCATATCCTTGACTACATATACAACAGAACAGGAATGAAAGCCGGAGCCTACAGAGAGTACTTTACAGAGGCGCTGAACCTGTAATCATTCACTTGCATCGACAACTGTTTTCAGGGCATGTTCCAATGTAATTGCTCGGTTGATAGAGAGCACTGGAGCGCAGTGGCTAAATGGCAACATTCCTGCGGCCAAAATAACTGGACAACACATTGAAACACAAGCACAAATGACATCCAAAAGAACTTAACGCACCTCTTGCATTACATGTTGTCAGCTGTTAAATTTTCATAAAAAAGAGGGCGTTTATTGAAATTTTTTCCTTTTGTTTCTATATTATATATGCTTCAAGGAGAAGGAAACAATAATTCAATAACATAAAAAACACCACTACTATGCTTAGGATTGATGGCCCAAAACCCGCGTACACATTGAGAGAGATTTTAGAGTGCGATTACCAAGAGCTTTTGGAAACCGCCGAGAGCGGATGTGCTATATTGACCAAGTTGCAGAATGCTCTTATAGAACTGTTGCCACTGTCGCAAGAGATGTTGCGCCGCAACGGTAACCAGCTTGCCAATGTCGAGGCACAGGCAAACCTCACGACCTTCATATTCCACTATTCGTTGTTTGCTTTTGCCGACAAGGCATATACCATGCTCAAGGAACAGTGCACAGCATTGGCCGAGGCTCTCAATTCTAATAATTATGAGGAAGAGGAGAAGCTTGCCGACAATTTGAAAAAGACATTGAATGCCATGAGCCGCATACCGTTCGGCAACCTGCTCGACCATGGCGCTGTAGGATTGCTGAGGCTTGACACATTCAAGGAGTACTTGCAGGATAGGCTGGATTTCCCTGTAATTCCGGTATATGATGAGAACGGCAAGCATATTGGCGATTGGACCTTCCGCGACATTACAGGTACAATCATGGGGCACGGTCTCTCGCACGAAGGGTTGCTTACCGACTGCATCGCAGCCCCACTCCCCAACCGCCCCACCATCGGTAAGGTTGTGGATGACGAAACATTGTTGCGTATTTATTAAAGTGCAATTTTATGATAAATGCAAAAGAAAAGGAGTTTCTTGAGTCAATCAAGAAATATATGAAACAGCACGGGTTGACATCCTACAACATTGGAATCATAGATTCGCACATAGGTAAAATAAAGATTACTCCAAAGGGGTGGCTACGGTTGCTTGTCCCAATAAAGGGATATTACTATGACGATTTCGAGGTTTGTAAGATAATGCACCTGGATGACGAGCTCTACTTTATAGTGAAGAAAGAACATCAGACCTATGAAGTCCCATACAAAAAAGAGTTTTTCCGTTACACATGGGACGAGCTTGTCAACATGGTGAAAACTACAAAGTGGAGCATAAGGAAGTGGGGATTTGGTGGAAAAGACCACACTGATTGGGAAACCAATAAATTGAGGAGCATTGAAAGCAGCCTCAGGTATTACGATGCACACGAAGAGATAAAGGAAAAACTGAGTGAGAGCCAAATCAGAATCCTGTGCAAGATAGTTGATAATGAAACAAGTTTTTTGGAAAAGGCTGTAGATAAGATATTCTTAGGATATTGAAAAGGAGTGATTTAATAATAAAAAGCAATATGGAGAATATTGAAGACGAAATAAAGAAAGATAAGCTTGTAATAAAAATACAGGAAATATGGAGCGTTGCCAATAACATAATAGGCTATAGCCTCATTGCTGCAGTCATCATCCTTGGAGTGCAGAACGGTTACCGTGGCACCACACACTTTGCCGTGTTCTGCTGGGCTGCGGGAATCTATTTCTTCAGCAAGTACATTTATTACCCGTTGTTCACAAACAGGAAGCGCCACGACCTTTCTGAATACAAGAAGTTTTTTGCATTTGAGCACTTCACAAGTTTTTTGGGCAATGGCAATGTGCTTTTTGGGCGCTTTGACGGCAGCTGCTATAGTTTCTTGAGTATTATGTACATTCCTTTGATACCTACCGGACGATACTGTTTCTTTGAGAACAGGAAGATGATTCAGATAGACAGTCTTTCTACAAAAAAAGACGGCGACATAAGCTACCATTGCTGGAAATTCAAGAAATTCGACTGGGCCGAGGTGCTTTACATCTACCTCAAGAACTGGAGCTTTGCCGTAATGGTAATTACCGTGCTCAATGTAATTATTCCTCTTCTTTTGAGCCCACATATGGGCTACAGCAACCTGCAATAATACAAAAGAAAAAGCAATAAATAATTGTAATAATATAGCAGTTGACCCGGCAACCCCTGTCATTTTTCGGGCAAGCCCTAAACAACACGTCTGAGCAAAGCGAAGTATCTCTGTTCTGCGTGGTTATGAGATCCTTCACATACGTTCAGGATGACAAATTCGCGAATAATGTCAAAATGCTATATTATTACCTAAATAATTGTAAAACTATGTACTGTCCAAACTCCCCCTCGCCCGTGAAGGGCACTCCCCCCCTTGTTACATCAAGGTGGGAGAACTTTATGCAAAGCAATCGTTTAACAAAATTTAACAAAATGGGGGGGGTGAATTGTTTTCTTTTTATTTCTTTTGCAAAATAATATAACAAGCACATATAACCCTCGCGATGTGTAGGTAATCGCACTTGACAGTTATGGCAAAATATGAGATTAAGGACGGCGTGGGAATTATCCCTGCCGGAGTGAAAGAAATTGAGAACGAGGCTTTCAAAGGGTGTACCGAACTCACCGGCATCGCCTTTCCCAAAGGTGTAAAGAAGATTGGCGAGGAGGCATTTGCAGGTTGCACAGGGCTTGTGAGTGTGGCAATCCCCAAGAGTGTGAACACAATTGACAAAGGGGCGTTTGCAGGTTGTACTGCACTTGTAAGCCTCACAATGGAAAAAGGCCTTAAGAAGATTGGTGAAAACGCTTTTGAGGGATGCAATAACCTTACAGATTTTGTTCTCCCTGAGGGCTTGACGCGCATTGGCAATTACGCTTTCCAAGGTTGTAGCAAGATAACCAGCCTCACCTTTCCCAAGACTTTGAGTCTAAAGACTACCGGCGACGGTATTTTCTCTGGTTGCACCAGCCTTGAAAGCATAGTCATAGAGGAAGGTGCTAAAGACTTGTATGGCATCGAATCTTGCCCGGCACTCAAGAATATTACCATTCCAACGAGTGTAACTAAAATAGAATTAGCTAATTATCGAATTAGCGATTATGAGAGCATAATCATTGCCGAAGGTAATCCGGTCTATGACTCACGCGAAGGATGCAATGCCATCATTGAGACAGCAACCAACAAACTGTTATACACATGCAGTACAACGGTTATCCCCAACAGCGTGACAACTATTGGAGATTATGCCTTCAGTAGCAGCAAGCTTACAAAAATAGAGATTCCCGACAGTGTTACAACCATTGAAGAAAGTGCATTCACGCAGAGTTGCATTACGGAAATAACAATTCCCGGCAATGTGAAGACCATTGGCGAGAAAGCCTTTGAATTCTGCCATGAGCTCACAAGTGTTACCATAGAGGAGGGTGTTACCGAGATTGGTGCAGAGGCTTTCCTTCATTGCGATTCTCTGAAAAGCATTGCTATCGCCGAAGGTGTCAAGACTATTGGATATAGAGCCTTTTATGAATGCCACAACTTAGAGAGTTTTGTGTTGCCCAAGAGTGTGACAGAAATACCAAAGGGAATGTTCCTTGAATGTTATGCGCTCAAAAGTCTTGCCGTTGCCGAAGGGCATCCTACCTATGACTCACGCGAGGGATGCAATGCCATCATTGAGACTGCAACCAACAAATTGTTGTATGGATGCTGCACAACGATTATTCCCGACAGCGTGACTGTGATTGGAAGTGGTGCCTTCTGGGATGCCAGACAACTCAAAAGCATTGCCATCCCACACAGTGTCACTAATATTGAGGAGAATGCTTTTGCAGAATGTGGCCTTACCGAAATAGATATCCCTGATAGTGTAACAACTATTGCTGACAACACTTTCGAGAGTTGCACTCATCTTACCAGGGTCAATATCCCTGACAGTGTAGAAACGATTGGAAAATACGCTTTCTCACACTGTCATGAACTTAGAGACCTTACCATAGGCAAGGGGGTAAAGACGATTAAAAGCTGCGCGTTCTATATGAATAAAGCACTCTCAAACATCGTGTTACCCGGAGGGCTAAAGACGATTGGCGGAGCAGCTTTTTGCTATACCGCACTCACCCATGTTGTCATACCAAATGGGATTTCATCACTTGGAAGCAATGCCTTCAACAAGTGCCCATTGGAGGAAATTACACTCCCGGCAAAGATTAGTAAACTTGGAGATTGTGCCTTCTGGGGCGATGAAACTTCGCCAAAGGTTATAAAGGTACCTGCCGGCGCAAGCGACTACTACAAGAATGTGAAGGCAATAATTAGAGAAGGTTGCTACTCGTGCCTCCCTAAAAAGCTTTACGGAAATTTTGTAGAGATATAAAAGAGACTGTTCCACAGATGAATGCGTTCCTTTAAAAGCTAAACAGGCGACATCGTCAGGTGGTACTTTTGTAGTGGAAATCTGATAAAAAGCACTACTATAACAAACATCACGCACCTCACTATGGGGCGCGTGATGTTTTTGTTAAAATATCTTAAACAAATGATCTGTTTTTGAAATTTGACCTCTCTGTTTCTATATTATGCATGTAACATAAAGACATTGGTATTATGGCAGTAAAATTCGATTTCAACTTGGCTTACATCATTGACAAACCGGCACACAAACGCACAGCCGCCTATGACAAATGGGAGTTCTTTGAACTCAAGGAGCGCAACGGCAACGAGCTCACCTTCAGGCACAGGAAAAAGTTCGACCTCAAGGACTACAAAGGCAAAGTCCTCACCAACCCCAAGACCGGCGACGA
>JAZRGF010000005.1:0-5369 GCA_045644005.1 Bacteroidaceae bacterium
GTGGAAATTAAATGGGACCCCGGACATAGCGTGGCGGTGCAGTACGAGGGCATGAACCTTTTTAAGGTAATAGAGAGCGTGAACAGCAAACTTGCTTGTGGTGACACATTCCTGCTGGGGTACATAATTGCCGGTGAGCCGCTGTTCCTGTCATGCCTTGTCCACAATGGTAATCCGCCGATAAATTATGTGTGTGGAATGGTTGGCGGTGTAAGGTATACGTTAAAGAAATATCAAAAGTGTTAAAGAGGGGGATTATGGAAATTTCGAAATTCCTGGACGATAATACATATTTTGACAAGGCTGAGCTTGTACATACGGGTGCATGCACCCGTATGTACAAGCTGCGCATAGATGGCCGTCTCTATTTTATGAAGCAGTTGCGTGAGGAGTATGCTGCTGACCCGCGTTGCCGTTCAATGTTCTTCAAGGAGTACGAAGCCGGTAAGAGTATAAGCAGTCCTTACGTTGTCGAGTACATGGATATAAAAGAGGAGAATGGTGGGGTGTGCATTATTATGGAGTACGTGAACGGTGTTACTCTAAAAGAGAAACTCCATAGTGAACCGGAATATTTCAGGAACGAAAAGAATCTTTATCTCTTTGTAGAGCAGTTGCTTGCAGCGTTGAATGTGTTGCATTGCAATAATATCATCCATATGGATATTACTCCGGCGAATATCATGCTCACGAAGGCCGGGAACTGTGTGAAACTGGTTGACCTGGGTTTCTGGATAAGTGATTCCAATGACTTCACGGCCGGGTATACAAAGGATTTCGCAGCACCGGAAACGTTGGATGCAGATGTGCTGGGTATTGATAACCGCAGCGATATATATATGCTTGGATGTATTTTGCAATATATTGAAACAAAGACAGGCATCAAGCTTCCTAAAAAACTGCAAGAGGTAAAGGAACGTTGTATGCAAGACGAAAAGAAGAGGCGTTATCAGTCGGTCGTGGAGATACTTGCAACCATAAAGCGTAGTGGTTGTGTGAGAGCTTGGCGTGTTGCGGGCTTGCTTGCAGGCGTTACTGCGTTGCTGGCGGGTTTTCTGTGTTCTCCGCTGTATGATGCGCTGGATAGTTATATCGGTTGGGAGACCGGGCGTTTCCCTGCAAGGTTCTGCAAAGACGGTATTTACTATAATGTAACCTCTCATGCGGCACGTAATGTTGAGGTTACTTTCAAGGGCAATTCGCCGTCGGAATTTGAATATGAATATGAGGGTGGCGAAGTGATAATGCCACCAACGGTAACATACAACGGCCGGGAGTTTAGGGTGACATCCATTGCCGGCCAGGCTTTTATGAATCCTTACATATCAAAAGTCTCTATTCCCGATGGTATGATAGCACTGGCCGATTCTGCTCTCTATGGTTGTTTGCTGAATGATACTGTGCGCATTCCCAAAAGCGTTACATGCATTGGTGAGGTGGCAATTTACCCTATGTGCTACATAAAGGGTTATGTGGTTGATGGGGGAAACCCTGCGTATGACAGCCGTAACGGTTGCAATGCAATAATTGAAACGGCTACGAACACTCTTTTGGCGGGGTGTGAAGCTACTGTAATACCACACGGTGTCAATACTATTGCGCCGAATGCGTTTATGGGTGTAGGGAACTTGACACACATTGACATTCCTGCAACCGTGACATCCATAGGTGAAAATGCGTTTGTGCATTGTGGATTGAGAGAAATTAGACTTCCTGCCGGCATTGCCGAATTGAAACAGTACACGTTTCAGTATTGCGGGGATTTGTCGAAAATAGAGTTCCCCGAAAGTCTGGTTTCAATTGGCTTGGCGGCATTGTCGCACTGTGCTTTCATTGAGGTTGTAATTCCTGACGGTGTTACTGAAATTGGGCAATATGCATTTGATTATAACGAGAAACTCGAAAAACTGGTTATTGGTAAGGGTGTGCGTGCCATTGGTGATTGTGCCTTTGACGGTTGCAGACGGCTTGCTACGGTTGTGTCTCATATTCAGGCCGATGAACTTTTTGAGGTGAGCAATAATGTCTTTGGTAATGTTGGGGATAGCTGTATATTGTTTGTACCACGCGGCGCAAGGCATGCGTATAAGAATACTGCGGGATGGAATGCATTTGCCAGGATTGTTGAAATGTAGTTTTCGGTCACTACTCTTTGTAGCCTCTGTGGTTGCCTGATTTGTCTTGTTGAATATCATTGGCAAAATCACTGCCGCCCTGTTTGTCAATTGGCAAACAGGGCGGCAGTGATTTTGTTGGTACATGCCTTTCTATTTCACTTTGATGTTACCACTATATTCGCGTACATATACATATCTGTCGGTGTATACAAGAATGTCTTTTCCGTTACTGTCGAGCAACAGGTCAAGAATATGGTTGCCGTTGAAATATGCGATTCTGCTCCAACTGGATGCTCCAATGGAGCAACGCTGCATCTCGCGGTTGTCGTTCGGGTTTATGCGGTACAGGAATGTACCGACTCTGACTGTCTGTGCCATATTCAGAATATGTTTTTTTGTTTGATATCTGTTTTTTATTTCTCACTTTCTGAGGTATGAACCGAGCGAGAGTATCCAAGCCACAACAATGCTCACTACCATACCTATGGCTCCAAAGAGCAGGAAGTTTGCATCGGTGTATTCGCTCATGCAGAACACTACCACTTCGCCTGCCACAAAGCCGGCAAGTGCAGCGTAGCCCTTGACACGCTTCATGAACACGGCAATGAAGAAGAGACCTCCCAAGCCGCTGGTTAGCAATCCCAGGGCTTCGTTGAAGAAGTCGAGGAACGACTGTATGTTCCATGTGGCCATGAACAGGGCAAGCAACAGACCCACAATACCGCTCACCACCGATGCCCAACGGGCAACGACAACCAGTTGAGAGTCGGTTGTGCCGCTGCGGAAACGTTTCCAGAAGTCAATGGAGAATGCCGTTGCAACGCTGTTGATGTTGCTTGAAATGGTGCTCATGGTAGCTGCAAAGATGGCGGCAATGAGTGCACCTGCAACACCGGCAGGCATCTGGCTCATCATGAAGAACGGGAAGATGGCGTCGGACTGTCCCATGGTGATGTCAAGCTCGGCAGGGTGTGTCTTGTAGAATGTGTAGAGGCCGGTACCAATCATGTAGAAGGCTACTGACACGAACACGCTCATCACTCCGTTTACCAGGATACCACGGCCGGCCGATTTCTCGTCGGGGGTGGTGAGGTAACGTTGGATGACGGTCTGGTCCGAGGTGTAGGAGATGAGGTTGTTGGCAAGGCCGCCGAGTATGATAACCCACCATGTGGCCTGTGACCATGTGTTGCTCCAGTCGAAGAGCTGCAGCTTGTCATTCTCAAGGGCAATGTTTATGCACCCGCCTATTCCGCCCTCGGTGCCCATAGCCAGGTATACCACGGCGAAGATGGCGCCGAATACAAGTATAAGTCCCTGTACCACATCGCCCCAGATTACAGCCTCTACACCACCCATGGTGCAGTAGATGATTGTAACCAGTCCCATGAGCACTATGCACAGATAGATGTCAATGCCTGTTACGGCTGTAAGTGCAAGTGATGGAAGGTAAAGCACGATGGCCATGCGTACAATCATGAATACACAGAAGAGTGTCGATGCCAACATGCGGGTGAAGAGGTTGAAACGCTTCTCCAGTATCTCGTATGCGCTGGTGACGTTGAGCTTGCGGAAGTAGGGGAGGTAATACTTTATTACAGGGAAGCTCACAAGCAGAATCATCCACAGCATGGGGTAGTAGGTCCAGTTTGTGGTGTAGGCCTTTGCCGGGATGGTCATGTAGGTGATTGCCGAGAGCATGGTGGCATAGATGCTTATTCCGGCAGCCCACCAGGGGATGCGGCCGCCTCCCTTGAAGAAGTCATCGGCACCGTTCTCCTTGCGCATGAAGTAGATACCCATGCCAAGCATTGCTGCGAGGTACAGGGCAAGGACTGCCCAGTTTAGCCATCCGAAGCTCTTTTCGTTGCTCACCTCAATGTGGCTGACGTCGGCACTGCGCACACCGGGCATCAGCTCGCCGCCGCTGTAGCTCCAGCCTTTGCCGCCAACCTGTGGTGTGAGGCATGCGCCGGCGCGGGCAAGCAAGCTGTTGCCCGGCAATGTGCCCCATGAGTCGGTGATTGTGTGGTAGGTTAGCACGTCCTGGCGGAATCTGTACCAATCGGGGGTATGACGCAAGTATAGGCTGTCCTGCTTGCCTTCGATGGCGCTGAGGAAGATGTCGTGGTCGACACCGCCAAAGAACAGCACGTGGCTGTAGCCTACTGTGCTGCATGTGCTGCCAACCACGGCCTGTATCTGTTGTCTGCGCTTGCCGTCGTTGCTGTTCTCTATCCATGCCAATGTCGGCGATGTACGTTTCCATTGTGTCGCACCGCCTTTCTTCAGTTCTGCGATTGGCATGTACACTCCATCGGTGTGCACTTTTGCCTCCATGCTTCCGGTCTTGGGCTGGTAGCCTCCGAAAATGAAAAGGGCATAGCCGGTGGCTGTGTTCTGCACGGCAACGCATGGCTGCAGGCGGCACTCGTCGGGCAACTCGGCAACTTTGCTCCAAGCTCCTCTGTTTTCACCTTCCACCTTTCCGCTTCCTGCTTCCACCTTTCCGCTTTCCGCTTTCCGCTTTCCGCTAATAGACAGTGCATACACTGCCTTGTTGGGCACGCCATTTGTCTGTCCGCCGGCTACCCAAACCATACCATCGTAATAGGTGGCTGCAAAGTTATCCAATGCCTTTGGCAGGGATTCAATGGGGGCTGATGCTCCATCTGTTGCGTTGATGAATGTACACACGCTCAATGAACCGTGTGCATCCATTCCGCCCAGGAACAGCGTTCCTTCGGGTACTTGCACGCTGGCGCCATAGGCCTGTGGGTAATAGACTTTCTCTCCACCGTCGGCGCAGGGGACATCGGGGAAATTGCATCCTCCGTAAATGGTTAGTCCGTCATTGGTCCAACCGGCATAATGGCCCGAAACGGCATTGTCCAATGGCTTTGCCGGTGTGACGGTGACCTTGTTCTGCGCGATGCCGAGCATTGAGCAGAGGAGAAGGAGTGATAGGAAAATGGATTTTTTCATAGAAAAGTGAAAGACCACCTCGCGCTCAATCTGGCAGGCTGGGGGTGGAGGTGGTCTGTGTTTTATTGTTTATAATTGGTTACCGTCATTTTTGATGTGACGGGCTTTTTTTACTTCTCGGCGGTGAGGATGTTGCACAACTCGAATGACTTGATCATCATGCGTGGAATGTGGAACGGTCCTTTGAAGATGTTACCCTTGGCAGGCTGTGCCACGGTGCCGTCGCGGTGCAGATAGCCATACCACTCGCCATACTCGGCATCGGGG
>JAZRGF010000006.1:0-1214 GCA_045644005.1 Bacteroidaceae bacterium
AGCCAAGTTCCTTAACGAGCACGGTATACAGACAACACCTGTTATCTGGCCCGATGAAGACCCCGCTGCCGAGAACAACGTAATGCAGATGATTGCCGACCACCGTTTCGACCTCATCATCAACATTCCAAAGAACCACACAAAGCGCGAGCTTACAAACGGTTACAGAATACGTCGTGCGGCCATCGACCACAACATTCCGCTCATTACCAACGCCCGCCTTGCAAGCGCCTTCATACGTGCATTCTGCAAGATTGACGTCAACTCAATGCCGGTGAAGAGCTGGGACGAGTTCAAGTAATTGAAGAGAATTTATACAATAAAAAAACAGCACCAAGGTGCTGTTTTTTTATTGTATCATCTATACTCGTACTCCTTAATTTCCAACCCTAAATTTACCGGTATCTTTTCCGGGATGTTGACAGGACTGTTATGTAGCTGCCAATAATGACAGGGCAAACAGTAATCTTTTTATGGGTGTGTAGTTTCTTATTCTTTGTACTCCAGAATATCTCCCGGTTGGCAGTCGAGTGCCTTGCAAATGGCTTCGAGTGTGCTGAAACGCACGGCCTTAGCCTTTCCTGTCTTCAGGATTGAAAGGTTGGCCTGGGTAATTCCTATCTTTTCGGCCAGTTCGCCCGACGTCATCTTGCGCTTGGCAAGCATAACATCAACATTTACTATAATAGACATGGCTGTGTGGGTTTTAGATGGTGAGGTCTTGCTCGTTCTTCAACTTGACAGCAATGTCAAAAAGCTTGCCGAAGAATACGATGAATATACCGAAAATCATATAGTACATCATAACAGTGTCGTTGGGAATCATTGGGGTGGTTGTCCATAGTTCGCTCTGCAACAAGGTGCTGCTGATGATGGTTGCTCCAACACCGTATATGCAGTATGAGTTTCTGTTGTCGAATACCCTACGCTTTGATACATTGTAAAGTATGATGGTAATGAATATCCCGCATACCAATAGGGTCAATATGTTTATGCACTGTGGCAAGTGGGCATTGATAGGTAGCCCGTTGTTGTAATCGGATATCATAAGCTTTACCGTTTCCACAGCTTTAGCCACGGCACATATCATAGCGATGACAGCTACTATTGCCAGACTGCGGAACCCGGGTCTTTCGTCCTTTGCGCTTTTCATCTCCTCCTCTTTCTCCAATTCGCGGTTGGCCTCTTCGAGCGCTCCTTTCAGACGGGTACGT
>JAZRGF010000007.1:0-3984 GCA_045644005.1 Bacteroidaceae bacterium
TCTTTGTCAGCTTTTCTATCTGAATCATATCTCCTTAATTACATATTCTGCAATGTAGCAACCGAAAGTCGCAGTAAAGTAACCGAGCGAGCCAATGATGGGCTTGCCACCGGCAGGGTTGGGGCGTATGGCATCGCGGCGCGGCTCCTCGGCACTGAAAATCACAGGCAACTTGTGATGGCCACGCGCATCGCGCAACTGGCGGCGCACATTCTTTGCCAATGTACAATGCTCTGTTTTCCATAGCTCGCTGCAACGTATTGCGGCAAGGTCGCACTTTGCACCCGCGCCCATGCTGGAAATGATTTTCACTCCACGCTGCCAGCACTCACGTATGAGCGCACATTTGGGATCGAGGGTATCGATTGCATCGACAACAAAGTCGAACAGCTGTTCATCGAGCAGCGGTGCCACATTCTCGGGGGTAATGAACTGCTGTTTGACAACCAGCTGCACTGCGGGGTTTATGGCACGCAGGCGAGAGGCAACCACATCGCATTTGGGTTGCCCCACGGTAGATGCAAGCGCCGGCATCTGGCGGTTTACGTTGGTGACATCGACCATATCGGCATCGACAAGGGTGAATGCACCCACGCCGGCACGGCACAGCATCTCGGCAGCCCAGGAGCCTACACCCCCAAGACCCACAACAAGTACATTGGCACCGCCAAGCCTCATCTGCTTCTCCTCACCCAACAGCAACTCGCCACGTTGCAACCAATTTTCAGCCATAAAATCGCTCTGTTTTACATTTACAGTAGCGAAAATACAAAAAAATAGCATAGCGGGGGGCATATAATACAAATTTTAAGTAAATTTGCAGACAACAATTTAATTGACAGTTTATGAAAATAGCAATTGTAGGTGTCAGCGGAGCGGTAGGACAGGAGTTCCTTCGTGTGCTCGACGAGAGAAATTTCCCCTTTGACGAGCTGGTACTCTTTGGTTCGGCTCGCAGTGCAGGCCAGGTTTACAACTATCGTGGCATAGACTATGTAGTCAAGGAGCTGAAGCACAACGACGATTTCCAGGGTATTGACTATGCCTTTGTATCGGCAGGCGGCAGCGTTTCAAAGGAGTTTGCCGAGACCATCACAAAGCACGGCACTGTAATGATTGACAACTCAAGCGCGTTCCGCATGGACAGCGACGTGCCCCTCGTTGTTCCCGAGGTAAACCCGACCGATGCCTACAACCGTCCACGCAATATCATCGCCAACCCCAACTGTACAACAATTCAGATGGTTGTTGCACTGAAGGCAATTGAGAATCTCTCGCACATCAAGCGCGTGCATTCATCGACCTACCAGGCAGCCAGCGGAGCAGGCGCTGCGGCTATGGCCGAGCTCTATGAGCAGTACCGCCAGGTACTTGCAGGCGAGGAGCCTACAGTGGAGAAGTTCGCATACCAGCTTGCATTCAACGTAATTCCACAGATTGACGTCTTCACCGACAACGGTTATACAAAGGAGGAGATGAAGATGTACAACGAGACACGCAAAATTATGCACAGCGACATTGAGGTGAGCGCACAGTGCGTACGTGTCCCCGCGTTGCGTTCCCACTCACAGTCATTGTGGATTGAGACAGAGCGTCCATTGAGCGTCGAGGAGGTACGTTGTGCCATTGCCGAGGGCGAGGGCCTCATTCTCATGGACAGCCCCGAGGAGAAGATCTACCCAATGCCACTGTTCCTTGCAGGACAGGACCCTGTATACGTTGGCCGCATACGCAAGGACATCACAAACCCCAACGGCATTCTCATGTGGATTGTAGGTGACCAGATTAAGAAAGGCGCAGCCCTCAACGCAGTGCAGATTGCAGAATACCTGATTGCACACCCACAGAAGTAATTGAAACGGTATATAATTGATAGAAGACCAAGGCTCATCACCGGGCTTTGGTCTTCTCTATTTTTACAACTGTATAATTAATTTCTTCACCATAATTATTGCAACAAACAGAAGTTTGATATATTTGCAGCACACACTAAAAAATATTTACTATGGCAAGAGAGATTATGCTTAAAATTATTGATGGGGATTATAAGGTCAATGAAGTGACAGGGGATAATATGGGAGGCGAGCAGACATTCTACATACCATTCTCATCATTGCAATGCAGCCGTTTGGAACTGGATGCAAAGTATGACCTGAACCACAGTTTCACCGTAACAGAGATTGGCGAGGATTATGCCATGATTGAGGTAGCCCACTGTTGGGGAAGTACAACTGACGGCCCATACAAGGTGAGCTTGGGCGAGGAAGCAAAGAGATGCAGTTACTACTTTGGCGAGTGGAACTACTACTATTCACTCTCTATCCTGTGGCATGCAAAAGACGAGGCTTGACGAAAGGTTACCGTGATATACAAATACAGGGAGGATTGCAGCTGCAATCCTCCCTGTATTATATGTCAATTTCCGTTATTCCGACGCCCTGTACTTGCCCTCTTCCTTGTCCTCGAGCATACTCAGGTAGGACTGATAGCGCGATGGGGCAAGTTCGCCGCGTTCAAGGGCGGCCAGCACCGCGCAGCCGGGCTCATGGGTGTGGGTACAGTTACCATATTTGCAATCCTTTGAGAGTTCGAAAAACTCCACAAAGTAATGCGAAATCTCCTCAATCTCCATGTCAAAGGTTCCAAAACCCTTCACGCCCGGTGTGTCTACGATGTAGCTGCCGGAGGCGAACTCAAACATCTCGGTATATGTGGTGGTGTGCATGCCGGTGTCGTGGGTCTTTGAAATCTCGCCCACACGCGCTGCAATCTGCGGCGCTATGGCATTTACAAGGCTTGACTTACCGACACCCGAATTACCCGCAAGCAACGACACTTTGCCCTGCATTGCAGCTTTCAGTTGCTCCACTCCCGTACCGCCAACGGCGCTTGTGCGTAGGCACTGGTAGCCAATGCTCTCATAGAGCGCTGTGAGGTACTCAAGTTCCTCGCGCTCGGCGTCATTGTAGAGATCGACCTTGTTGAATACAAGCACAACGGGAACACGATAGGCCTCGGCCGCCGCCAGAAAACGGTCAATGAAGGTTGTCGCAGTCACAGGATGGCTTATGGTGACCACAAGGAAGCATAAGTCGAGATTGGCAGCAAGGATGTGTGACTGCTTGGAGAGGTTCGATGCCTTGCGCACAATGTAGTTCTTGCGCTCAAGGATATCAATGATATATGCAGTGCCGTCACTGCGCACATCGAACTTGACAATATCGCCCACAGCCACAGGGTTGGTGCTGCGTATTCCCTTCAAGCGGAAATTGCCCTTTACCCTGCAGTCAATGACCGCGCCGGCCGCCGTGCGCACACCATAGACACTGCCAGAACTCCTTACAACCGTACCCTGCTCTGCCATTCGCTGCTTACACGGTCATGATTTCCTTCTCCTTGGCTGCAAAGATTTCCTCGGCCTTCTTGATATACTTGTCGTGAATCTTCTGCAAGCTCTCCTCGCCGTCCTTTGCTACATCCTCGGGGGTACCCTCCTTTACTGATTTCTTCATTGTATCGATACCGTCGCGGCGTGCGTTACGGATACTGATCTTCGCAGTCTCGAGCTCGTGAGAGCACTGCTTTACCAAATCCTTACGGCGCTCACCTGTCAATGGCGGGATGGCAATGATGATAACCTCGCCGTTGTTGGCAGGCATGATACCCACAGGAGAGTCAATGATTGCCTTCTCAATTGGAGCAATCATGTTCTTGTCCCAAGGCTTGATGGCGATGGTACGCATATCGGGGGTTGTGAGGGTTGCTACGTTGCTCAATGGCATTTCGGCACCGTATGAACTAACGCGCACGCAGT
The DNA here is from genome assembly GCA_045644005.1 of Bacteroidaceae bacterium. Taxonomy (GTDB): domain Bacteria; phylum Bacteroidota; class Bacteroidia; order Bacteroidales; family Bacteroidaceae; genus HGM04593. The sequence goes on from JAZRGF010000007.1 coordinate 3,815, forward strand.
CGAGCAAGTGAACATTTGCCTTGCCGGCGCGAATGTGTGAATACTCCTCCTCGAGGTGCATGATTGTCATCTGCATCATCTCCTCGGCATCCCTTAAACAAGCTTTTACGTCTATCATAATTATAAGTGTTAATTGTTTTTCTAACAAAATTCTATGCGAATATAGCACA
>JAZRGF010000008.1:0-2752 GCA_045644005.1 Bacteroidaceae bacterium
TGTACAGTGTAGTAACATGGTATACAACAGTGCAATGACATGGTATCCACTTTTGTAGTAGAATAGAGGCATCTAGAGAAGACACAAAAGGAGTGTTAACAGATGCCGTGGGAGTGTAGAACAGTGGAAGACCAAAGAAAAGAATTTGCACAAGCTGCCATGTGCTGCGGAAATTTCAGCGCTCTGTGCCGTGAGTTCGGCATCACGCGCCGTACCGGTCACAAGTGGGTAGAGCGGTACGAATCGCAGCAGCCTCTCGCAGACCGCAGCAGGCGTCCGCACACAACACCTACCAGAACACCGGAGGCGGTGGAACAACTGATCCTTGCGCTCCGAGCCGACAACCCCGGCTGGGGTGCCAAGACGATCCACACAGTGCTGTCCAACGCAGGGCATGCCAACCTTCCCTGCGTCAAGACGGTCAACAACATTTTGAACCGATACGGCTGTATCAGCCCGGAAGAATCCTTGAAACGGCAGCCCTTCACCCGCTTTGAAAAAGCACAATGCAACGTAATGTGGCAGACGGATTTCAAGGGCGAGTTCCGGATGGCAGACAATAACTACTGCTATCCGCTGACGATTCTGGATGACCATTCCCGTTTTTCTTTGAAGATTGCGCCGCGGATGAGTACCGCAAATGTTGTGGTTCCGGTGTTTTTAGAGGTTTTTCAGGAATATGGGATGCCGGATAGTATCCTTTCGGACAATGGAGCCCAGTTTGCTGGTTTTAAGAAAGGATATACTCAATTTGAAAGATGGCTTATGGATCTGGATATTCTTCCAATCCACGGCCGTATCAAGCATCCACAAACCCAGGGTAAGATTGAACGGTTTCACAGAACAATAAAACAGGAACTGTTAAATCATACAACGATTTCTGATATTGCGGATGCCGAAAATAAATTTGGCATTTGGCGAGAAAAGTATAACAACATCCGGCCCCATGAAGCATTGAACATGAGAACGCCGGCAGATGTATACCAGCCGAGCCAAAGGCAATATCCGGAAACAATTGAACGATTTGAATACAGTGGGGAATATCATGTTATCAAGGTAAACAGCTGGGGCTATGTCCGGTTTGACAAATGGCAAATCTATCTGAGCGAAACAATGATAGATCAGTACATTGAATTTCGGCCGAGCCCTGATGGTGAGTCGTTCATCGCCTGTTATCGCAATTATAAAATAGCTGAATTTGATACAGAAGATGGACACCTAATCCACCGATCCATTGCAAGGATATAAGTTGTATACCATGTCCTTGCACAGGTGGATACCATGTTACTCTTGACACAAGCCCCCGCCCTACGCTATTAATAAACACCTCGATAAACGAAAATTTGTTAAGCCTAAAATTCACGCCCTCCTTTCGGAGGGAGATCCTTGTAAAAATGCCCCCAGACGGTTGACAATGATCTCCGGCAGAGGTACAATAATCACATAAGGGGAGCCCTTTTTGGACATTGGCAAATTCCTCTGGCTCACGTTAGAGCAGACCTTGTTTGCCGTACTATCACACAACGGTGATATATGGAGGTTATGGTTATGAGAAGAAGGATCATAGCAATGGCACTTGCGGTAGTGATCACCCTTGGATTGCTGCCAACAAATGTTTTTGCGGCCCACGACGGCGACGGCAAGCCTACCAACCTTGCTGACGAGGTGGTTGTTGCGCTATATAAGGGCGACGAGTTCCCCGGTGAGCCTGCTGTTTACGGCACATCTAACTACGTGGGCTTTGGATCGAGCTTCCAAAGCGGTGCCAACCGCTTTGCAACCAGTGCAACAACTGTTTTGAAGCCGGAGGTCATCAACAAGCTGATGCTTGGTACGCCTAGCTGGGGTACTACAGTTTGGGGCTACTATAGCATTACGGATACCCAGAATTATTTTCTTGATAACAGCCCTTTGCTGGTTGCTGAGAATCAGGATAAAATGATCAAGGCGGTTGCCGGTAATTCTGCCGGTGTTGCTACCCATGAAATCGTTTGGTACGTCATCAAGTATCAGGCCAACGACTGGCTGGGTGATCAGTGGCATATTGACGGCATCGTCAAGGAACGCTCCAAGTATGCTGTTAACTATTACGGTAATGGCAACACTGCCGGTGGTGCCCCTTCCGGTCTGAAGGATGCAGTCTCCGGTTTACAGTATACCATTGAGGAAAAGCCCAGCGGCATGAAGCGGGTGGTCAGCGGTAAAAATGCAGCGTTCCTGGGCTGGAATACCGAACCGGACGGCAGCGGCACTACCTATCAGCCCGGTGACAAGGTGACTATTACCGGCAACCTTTCTTTGTATGCCATTTGGGAGACCGTTACCACGCACACAGCAACGGTCAATACATATTTAAATAATGTCAAACGGGACGTTGTCCTGATCCACGACAGCAGCACCAAGCTGTATCTGGGTAAGGATGATGCCGATTTGATCGAATTGACTAAATCCGACACCGGTACATATACCGCTACTGTTACAGAAAACGGCAACTACTATCTGTACCATACCGAGCCCGATGGCGGTTATCACAAGATGGGCGACCACGTACTCACCATTTATAATGGTGACGGTTCTTTGAATGTGCACCACTATAGTGTGGGCTATGACCCCAATGGCGGAGCCTTTGCCAATGGCGAAGATCCCGGTACAGTGGTTTACTATGGCGGTACTGCCATCAATGCTGTGACCCAGACCCCCGTCCGGGAGGGCTATATCTTCGTGGGCTGGCAGGATCGGGAAGGCAATGTGA
>JAZRGF010000009.1:0-2469 GCA_045644005.1 Bacteroidaceae bacterium
TATCTTCCTTGGTTATGCCGTGATTGAGTAAAACGAATTTAGGGCAATGTAACCAAGAAAAGAATGTTTTATGACAAACATAACTCCACGGGGTGATAAAACCAATATGAGTTGATAACAAACATTCCGCAAAGAACAATGCCATGTAATGCTCTTTGCTATTATAAATGATGATGTTTCCTAATGGCTTAACATTTAGAAAATCATTTTCTTGTGTTGGGTCAATGAGATAATATGCTTTCTGCTCAGGATATTGTTGGCGAATGTATTTGAAGAAGGCGTACCCATTGTCTCTTGCTTCAATTCCTCTTTCGCAGATAAGCCAGGCACCACGATATTTTTCCTTTTTAGCAAAGAATAAACTACATATTTTCCAATATACTATCCTTATTGAATCGTATATGTAACGAGGTATTTTAGAGATTATCTTGCGCAACTTAGTTAGCATACTTCGCTATATATCTTCTTTGAATGTTATTTTCTTGTTTTGTTCTTCGCCGAGGACGATGTGGACGGATACCTCAGACAGATGGTTGAATACCACGCCACAGTCGTCAGTGGCGGGTAGATGAGCCTCTGCGCATGCTTCTGCACTTAGTCTATCTACACCCAACGCTTTGGTATACGCCTCGGCTATCAACTCTAAGTGGAAGGCTTGGGGCGTTTGGGCACGCATAATGGTGGAGCGTTGTGGGATACGGGCAACCTTGCCGTCTGCCATCTCATAGACCGTGTCAGTGCTTGGGATAGCTACCGTGACTGCCTCATGCTCCTCAAGTGCCTCGCATACACGAGTGATGATTTCTTGGCTTACGAAGGGGCGAGCGGCGTCGTGCAACAAAATGCCTACCCCCATCCCCTCCCTAAAGGGAAGGGAGTTGTCTTGGTTCATAATGGCACGAATAGCATTCACACTGGATTCCCAGCGTTCTTTGCCGCCGGGGATTATGTGGCGGACTTTCTGCCAGGCGTTGGCGAGAAGCATCTGCTCGGCATGCATGATATAGTCGGGGTGCATGACAATGCAGATCTCATCAATTTGAGGCGACTGCTCGAAGGCATCTACTGCGTGCTCTAAGACACTCTTGCCATCTTGCAATGGCAACAACTGCTTAGGAGTATTACCTCCCACGCGGGCACCTATGCCTCCTGCTAATATGACGGCAATGTTATACAATTTACGATTTGACAATTTACAATGTACGTTTTATTTACGATTTGACAATTTATTTATTTTTCGTTGATAATGGCAATGCGCTTTTGTATGAGTTGCCAGTAGGCTTCTTGCAGGTCGGCGGGCAAGAAGGAGTTGCGGATAGTGGCTTCCCATTGTGGGTAAATGCGCAGGAACTTGCGGAAGATATTGCTCACTACCTTCTCGTTGAGTCCGCTGCTGAGCATAGCTGTCTCAAAGTCGTGGCGCGTGAGTTTGCGTTTCTTGCCGTTAAGCGTGAGTGCCAGTTCCTCGGTGTCCTCGGGGATAACCAAAAGGGTATTCACCAAATCGTATGCTGGAGCTAAAATGTGTTCCGTTGTGTTGGGAGCATACAACGAGAAGTTCTTGAGGTGCATGTCGCTATTGCCCACTAACCAACAGAAGAGTACCGTAGTCCAATAATTGGTTAAGTCCAAACCTGGGGCATCGGAGTATTGGCGAATGGCTTTGGCTATTTGTTCGTATGAGCCTTTGTACTTGCGTTCGGTAAGTCGTTCGGTGAGTTGGCACATGTCCTCCATGGGTAGTCTCTGTCCATTTGCGCTGCGGTCAATACGCTTGGTTAGATAGCATAGCTTGCCATCTTCAAAGCGCACAAGGATATGCGGAACAACCTCAATCTTAGCTATTTGCGCCAAATGCATGGTCAAGTCTTCATTCTCGGGCAAGTAGGGATATTGCGCCGTCTGAGGTTTGAGAATATATGCCCCATCCATGCTCACTATAGTGAAGCGTGATTCTTGATCTATGCGTTGTATGTCAAGGGAGAGTTTGGCTTGTACGCCCGTGACAGTAGTCTGTGCACGAACGATTTGCTTCGCCATATCATGAATATCGGCATGCGAATAAGGCAAAGTAGGTACGCCCTGCGCTCCAAACCAACGCTTGGCACATGCTGCATGGTAATCATGTTCGCCAGCATTCAGTTCCTTATAACAACACAGACATTTCATTTATTCGTTTGTTTCGGCTATTACACTTACGGCTCCAATACAATTGCGACAACATGCTAAAAGCAATGCCATTCGGTCGCGAGGGTCAATCTTCCAATTCTCTTGTGCAATGTCCAAGAGCCAGCCCTCAGGAATCAGTCCATCAAAAAATGGGAAGAGCACATCGCTTTTGTAGGGCTGAGGACGCAAAGGCAATGTTAGACTGATAGCTTGCGATAAGGGGTTTTGCAGATATTCGGTGTCATACACAAATAGAAATCCCTCTTCGTTTTCTACTAATCGCCCTGCCAATGTGTCTTG
>JAZRGF010000010.1:0-1680 GCA_045644005.1 Bacteroidaceae bacterium
GGCAACAGCTACGTGGTTGTCGATGACGCGAAGAGCATCCCTGGCGTGGCAAGCATTGAGAATGCACTTGCCTACACACAAATGGCAGCAAAGGGCACAGTAATGTCCAACAAGGTAGAGTTTATCCTCGAAGAGGAGACACAGGTTTCACTCGGCCTGCTCGTGAACATGAACGACAAGATATGTATGACAATCGAGAGTTTCGAGCTTGAGCGCGACAATACCGAGTATCTTGAGGCCGACGGCCTAACCGCCATTGAACCTGTAATTGAGACCGTTGAGCGCGAGTGCGACAATGCAATCTACGATCTGCAGGGCCGCAAGGTTCTCCATCCGCTGAAGGGACACATCTACATAAAGAACGGAAAGAAGTTCCTTGCAAAGTAAAGGAACATGCTATAATAACGCTATCGGGTGGCTCAAAAGAGCCACCCGATTGCGTTTAATGCCGGTTTTATTTGACATTACATTGTACGCGATTCACCCTATTATTTGTCACTATCAATGTCCAAAGCGCGACATATCCACCTCTTTTGTTTCCTTTTTCCTGTAGCCTCCGAAACGATATACAAGCGAAAGCGTGAAGTTACGTGTGTACATGTTATTCTTGTGGACAAGATACTGTCCCTTGTAATCCATTCCCATTTCGCCAAGAGTCGAGTTGAAGATATCATTGTAGAAACAGCTCAATGTACCCTTGCCACCGGCAAAGTTCCACTTTGCGCCTGCCGACAGGCTCCACATTGTCTTTACCTCGAATGTACCCTGTGTAATTGGCGACTGCACCCAACCATTTAGTTCAAATGCCAAGTCATCGTTCACCTTGAAACTGTTGTTGAGCGATGCACTGGCAGCGAATTTCCTGTCCTCGAAACCAATGTCAAAGAAGTTGTCGCAACGCTGTGCCATATAAAAGCCCACCAATGTCGCACGTGTGTTGAACCACTTCACCGGGGCATAGGGCAACACAACCACAACACCAGATTGCGAGTAATAGTCCCAGTTGTGCGTCTGATAAATAAGAGCAAGGCGGTCGGTCGCCTGGTACATTGCCTGCGCAAAGAACTTGTCGATGTAGTTGCAGAACAGACCGAAAACATACTTCTGTTTCAATATGTAGTTCGCATTGAACATGTACGACTTCGATGGTTCAAGCCCGGGCGAGTTGTGGAGTTCGGAGTAACCGTCAATGTAACTCACAGCCGACTGCATCTGCCAATACGAGGGGTATTGCTTGTTCACATTGAAAGTGGACTGGAAGATGTGGTCGGGGTGGCGCATATATGTGAGCGAAGCCTGGGGGTAGAATGTCCAGCGCTCGCGCTCGTTGACCTTGTAATACTCTGCCGTAGCCGACAATGAAAACGAAAGTCCAAGCGGAGATTGACGGCCGAACGAGACATAGGCCTCGGCGGTGTGCTCGGACAAGGCTGCCTCAACGTTTGTTCCTGCCAATGTGCTACCGGCATCGAATAATTGGTAATCGTTGCTTTCGCTGTTGCGGTACGATGCGCCATAACCTACCGTCCAACCGCCGGTGAAAGAGTGCTTCTGGTCGGCATACGCGTGCAGTGAGCGTATATCCTGCCCTGCATTCTGCGACATGAAAAGTTGTGTGCTGTCACTGAGGAAAGTGACGTTCATGTGCTGCGTGCTGTGGTTCTTGTACATGGTGTAGTC
>JAZRGF010000011.1:0-13170 GCA_045644005.1 Bacteroidaceae bacterium
AGCATCGGCCCCGGAACAAACTTTCTGAAGATAATACCACTCGCAAGCGCCACTGCAAGACAATCCATTGCAAGCGCAAGCGCCATAAGCCAAATTTCAATATGTGACATTGCTACAAAATTATAATAAACGTGCGCGAGAGCTTTTCTGCTCATAGCACAAAAATACACAAATCCCACTCAACAAAACAAAAAGAGAGGAATAAAAACCCCTACCACCTCTAAAAAAAGTAAAAATGTTGCACATACAAAAAAATGAGAGTATCTTCGCAAAACATATTGGGGCTATCTGGATTTGACAGCGGGTAGAAAAGGTATGTAAGCACGCAGTGCCTCGTTGGTTCGCACTATAATCTGAGCCCGCAAAGAATTATCTGGCAATAACAATTACGCTCTTGCTGCTTAATCGAAGTACAGTAGATTAGCTTAATCCCTGCACCAGGTGCGGGGACAAGACATCACCCAGACGCTGTTGTTCCGAAGCAATCTGATATGGTGGTGCAGGCAAATCGGAACTAACCGTTGCAGGCCTCGATACAACGGCGACATTTTAGAGGATAAGGCGCAGGTTGGTGGTCGCGGTCTTGCCTGTGCTCGAAAACCCTACCGATGACTAAGCGTGTAGAAAGCATATGGTTTCCCTGTTTGGACGAGGGTTCGACTCCCTCTAGCTCCACTTTTAACGGAGTTTTTTTACTCCAAAATAAACTGAAAGACATTGATAATCTGATAGATTACCAGTGTCTTTCTTTGTTTTTGCACCCGTCATCCTGACAGCACCCCGTGAGAACATACTTCTGACAGCGGGTCGTGCAGAAAGATGTTGATAGTCTGACAAATATCCACACACCGATGCCCCCAGTAAGATGTATGAAATGAATGGGGATGGGTGATGGTAAAATGTTCAAAATCTGAGACCGATTTTTCTCCGTCTGAGACCAGTTTTTCTTTGTAGAACATTTTTAACATTAAATTGAAACCAAAATGACTATCACATTCGTTTGCAGAAGTTCAAAAGTCAGCAAAAAGGATGGACTGACACCATTGGAATTATATGTAATCATTGACGGGAAAAGGCGTTTTATCTCCCTTAACCGTAAAATTGACCAGAAACTGTTCAACCCCAAGAAACAGATTGTCCGTGGAGACACCCAGACCAACGAATACATTGAAGCAGTCCGTATGAAGTGTTATTCGTTGGAGGCGGAAATATTGAAGCGTGGTCTCCTCTTCACAGTGGATACCTTTGTCTATGCATTCAAGCACGGAATTAGACAGAACAGCATATCCGTCTATGGACTATTTGATAAGTTTATGGAGAAGCAGTTGGAGAAGAAAGAAGTGGGTCTGGGTACTGAAACGGAGAAAGTTGAAAGACTCTCTCCGTTTTTTGTTTCATATTCTTGTAACTCGTTGGTTTGTTGATATATAAAAATCAAGCATACAATTAAGTCAATCTGAAAAGGAAAAATCTGAATCAACGTAAAATCCCGAGGAGTTTAATATATTCTCAATCAATAACCACGGTAACTATTGAACGTGCAGGGATTGTCAATGACTTCAGGCGGTGTTTGCCAATGTATTGCAAATCCTTATCAATAGACGTCACATACATTTTTCCTTTTCGGGCATTATCGCATTCCAATGATATATTCTTGTCCACGTCGGCATAGTTGACAATGACTGTCACCACCTGTGCATCGTCGGTATAAGAAGAGAGCATCAACGAAGTGGCAGCCTCTAGTGGCGACACCTCTTTATCCAAAGAACGCACATCTACTCTGCGCATTCCAGGACGGACAAAGAAACTATAGTTGGCAGTGGCCCAAAACATCTTTGTTGTCACTACCCGACCATCATATTTCACACTCTCACCCGAGGAAGCCTCCAACGGCAACAACTGTATAGGAACATCCTCGTTCAATGACACTGCCGTCCACCATTGCCAAGCCGAGGCATTAGCAACAGCCAGATTGGTATGAATAAGACGCGCCACATACAAGCCAAGATTTATGCTCTTTACAGGCGATGGTGGCATTGTTATCTCCTCATTTTTCTCTAAGATACAATATTCCGATGCCCAGAATTTGGTATCACGACCATTCCCGGCAATCGAATCCCTCACTTGAGCACGTATGTCAACCAACAGGCTTGGCGGGTAAGCCGTCCAATAGTCGTGAGCAGCAAGACAGTTATAGAGATTCTTGAACTGCATGACACTATAGGCACCATCATCATAGAACATTGAGCGGATAATATCATCGGGTATCCTTTCGTCAGCATCCACCTCGAACAGCATTTTCATCTCACCCATTTCGGGTATTACGATCTTTGTATTGACCCCACTCTCCGATATAGCCTTGTCCAACTCAGCGACCATTCTATAAATATCGGCCTTGGTAGCGAAAGTTCCCTCTTGCCAACTATTGGTGTGCCACTCAACATTGGGTTCATTGAGCGGACTTACATATTTTATATTATAGCCACCCTCCGTGAAATGTTGTACACAACTGACCAGGAAACGGGCAAAATCATCAAACTTGTCCTTCTGCAGGTTGACACATACATTGTCGCCAGATAGTGTAGAACCGGTTCTTGTCATAAAATATGGAGCCGAATTTGTAAAGAAGAGGAAATCATTCACCCCTCTTTCCCTTGCAGCATTCATGAACCACTGTTGCCCCGCCTGTTTTGTAAAATCATATCTTCCGTCGGGCAAAAGAAAGCACTCTGTCCTGTTCCATGTACTCGTAACTTCATTATTTCCCCTATTCTCGTAACTTCCCGCACCAATATTCACCCTCCAATTGGTTAAAGCCATTCCTATTGGATTGCCATCCTTGTCGAACTCATGTTTGAAAAGCAAGTCTGCAATATGCTCTTTCTTCTCGTTGGGCCAATTTTTACCCACAAAATCCATACGCCAGGCATCGGATGCACTAAAATTATCAATCTCTTGATATTTGATATCCTTATCAATGACATAGAATGTTGTTTCCTGAGCATTGAGACCAACAGACAGACACAACAACGACAACAAAAACGCCCAATATCGTATTTTCATAATTTAAAGAGATTGACAGTTATTAATTGAGTAATGAACTAAGTACAAAAATAGGTAAAATCACTAATTATAACAAAGGTAGAATCGCAAAGAACACATACATTTGCAAAAACGGTGGAAAATCCTAAGATTAAGAAATTCGTTGATGAAATCAATGAACAGTATCTTTATTGGAGTGATGTGAAGTACAAGAAGGGAACGCCTGCTATTTCTGCTACCGAATTATGGCACTGCGTGAAAGCCACGAGACAGATGCAGAGGACTACTGCATGGGATAAATATGGTATTGGATTTACATTGACAAACAGGATGCAGTATCTGTGTCATAATTTTGACATGCATTTTGGTGGTTCGTGGGAATATAGTTCTATTATACCCAAAAGCAGTAAGGAACGTTATCTGGTTTCATCATTGATGGAGGAAGCGATTTCTTCAAGCCAGATGGAGGGTGCGGTTACTACAAGAAAGGTAGCAAAGGAAATGCTAAGAAAAGGTACTGTTCCGCGCGGACGTTCTGAGCAGATGATTTATAATAACTATGAGTGTATTAAATTCATCAAGGAACATAAAGATGCTCCTTTCAGCAAGGAATTGTTGTTGAAGATTCATTCAATAATGACTTTCAAGACTCTGGAAAACCCAAGTGATGAAGGTTGTTTCAGAGAGCATAACAATATTGTGGTTGAGAATGACATTACACACGAAACGGTACACACTCCACCAAACTATGAGGACATTCCTGAATTTATAGATTCATTAACCTCATTTATTAATAATGATTCCAACACCACATTCATACACCCGATAATCCGTGCTATCATCATTCATTTTATGGTGACATATATTCACCCATTTGTAGATGGTAACGGCAGAACTGCAAGGGCATTGTTTTATTGGTATATGCTTAAACAGGGATATTGGCTTACTAAATACCTTTCAATATCAAGGGTAATTTATAAGTCTAAACCAAGTTATGAGAAATCATATCTATATACGGAGTGTGACAACAACGACATCGGTTACTTCATTACATATAATTTGAAGGTTCTTGAACAGGCTTTTCTGGAATTGCAGAAGTACATTGACAAGAAGGTTAGTGAGCAGAACGCAGTTTCTGATTTTGTAAGGCTTGGTGAAATCAATGAACGTCAGGCAACGATTCTTTCACTGGTAAAGAATAATCCAAAGATTGTGTTGACTATAAAAGAATTGCAAAACAGGTTCTCAGTCAGTCACCCTACTGTAAAATTGGATGTTGATGCACTGGTAGAAAAAGGTTTCTTGGATAAGATACCAGTAAATAAGGTGAAATCGAATTATGTAAAAGGACGTAATTTTGATGATTTGATTTCTGGTAACTGAATATCCTCTTAATCGTGTTAAACCTCTCAGAGGGGTTTGCAATTTGCTTTATCAAGCATCTTTTACTTCAGATTTATTAAGAATATATTGATAATAGAAGTAATTTTATATCTTTGTGGTAACCGCGAAGATGTACTGCACTCGCGGTAAAATATTAAAGTACACTTTATATTTTGCTCGTTTGTGCATATCTTTGCAATTAAAGATTGTTGATTGATTTATTGCGTGCAAAATCTGCGACTAAGATTTATTTAGCAATCTTAAGTGGTTGATATTCAGACTTGTTTGGACAAGGGTTCGACTCCCTCTAGCTCCACTTTTTTCGAAGTTTTTTACTCCAAGATAAACCGAAAGACATTGATAATCTGATAGATTGCCAGTGTCTTTCTTTGTTTTTGCACCCGTTATCCTGATAGCACCCGTGAAGATATATTTCGGCAAGGTGGACAAAACGGGTGATAAAAACTTTGTAACGGACTAATTTTCGCACCTTTACACACATTGCAAAGAAATATCAAATCTTAACGCCCCAGCACCGCGCAACATACAACAATATTTAAAAGAACAGTTTTTTACTATTTTTTATATAAGAAAGAAGTATGGCCGCGCTGTAAAATTCTCATTATTGTACTTATTATGCAATAAAAGTCCTTTTTGTTTTGCATTTGTGTTTGTTTTGACTAAATTTGCCACATCCAAATTTTGATTACTATGAATAACATATACCTAAGAAAAATTCCACAGCAAGGATTTGCTACAACACAGTCATCGTTACAGCAGTTTGTGCAGCACGTTTACCAGATGCAGCACACCTCAATATTCTTCTGTCAAAGCGGCGAAGCACTTTTCACCATTGATGGACACAAATACCGCTTTACACCAGGACAGTTTATCATCTGCCCAATGGGTTCAAGCATACTGTTGCTCGACATCACAAGCGACTTCTCGGCACGCCTGCTCGGCCTTTCCAAGCACATATGGCTTGCTGCGCGCAGCTCAATGACATCGGAGGCAATACAAGAGATTGAGTGCTACACCCATCAGGGATGTAACAGCGAACTGGAGAAGGAATACGTTGCCAACATATTCAGGCAGATAGACATAATGGATGCAGCTGCCGAAAAAGAGGAGAACATGGAGTTCTGCCGTCAGAACATCATACTCACCGTAAACTCCATGCTGCTATACATGCAACATCTGAGCAAAGAGAAAGGGCAAAAAGGCAAGGAGTATATCAGCGAGAGCAAGGACAAGATTTTCTACGAGTTCAGGACACTGCTCACAAAGAAGTTCCGCGTTGAACGCTCGGTGCAGTACTATGCCGACATGCTCAAGATATCGACACGCCACCTAAACGCGATATGCCAACGCACAAGCGGACAGAATGCAAAAGAAATTATCGACCATTATACAATTATTGAGTTGCAGGTTGCGCTCATGTATACCCACAAGAGCTTTCAGGAGCTTGTCAGCGAATTCCGCTTCCCCGACCAAAGCTACTTGAACCGCTACTTCAAACGCCACACAGGACATTCACTGTCGGAGTTCCGCAGCAAGGGAGTTATGGTTGACTAACAATAATAACGGCTACGATGCACAAACATCGTAGCCGTTATTATTATGTAGAGCCACTTACAGGCACTGTAATAGTGGTTTAGTGAACCTAAATGACTGTTCAACAAATCGAGCGTAACGCAGTCATCGCCTTTTTAGGCAGTTCTTAAGCTTCACCCTTAAATGGAGTTCCAGGCACATACCCACCACGCTCGGGCAAACGAATCTCGCCAAACTGAGCCTCGTATCGCATGAGGTTATCCTGGAGGGCCATAGCAAGACGCTTTGCATGCTCGGGGGTCATCACAATGCGCGATTTTACTTGCGCTTTGGTAACACCTGGCATCATGCGCACAAAATCAATGACAAACTCCGATGTTGAATGAGCTATTATCGCAAGATTGGAGTATATACCTTCGGCAATATCCTCCTTAAGCACTTTCTGCAACTGATTATCTTTCTTTTCAATCATAACATTATTCCATTGGAACGCCAATGGAAGTGAAGGCTACCAGATTAATATCGAATATGAGCGCCGAATATGCGGGAACACCCGAATGTCCACTCGCACCATATGCAATGTTTTTAGGGATATATACTCGCCAAATATCTCCATTGGTCTTTGTGGTACCCGCTACCATATACTGCAGTGCTGTAGAAAAGCCTACAACGGTGCCTGCAAGACTGAACTTCACAGGAACATCAAAAGAGGGTTCGAGCTGACCATCGTAAGAGCTATCGAACACATAACCATCGGGGTATGAAGCCGATGGGATAAGACGGCCCTTGTAATTTACCAAAACGGTGTCGTTATAGGCAGGATGCTCAGTTCCGTTACCAGCCTGAAAGACATTGCAGTAAACATAGTACTCGTTACCCCACTCCTTGTTCGGGTCGAGACCAGTGGCAAGGATAGTCTTCCATGTACCATCGGCATTGGCACGCGCAACGGCAGCAATTGAATCGATGTACTGCACGTTACGGCTCTGCCAGTTGTGGAATTCCTGAATATCCTCGGTCTCATCGCATGCTGCAAAGCCGAAGAGCATTGCAGCAAGCAGAGAGAGCAATTTTATATTCTTCATAATTATATTACGAAAGTTTCTTCAACAAAGATGTAATGCTTACGTTATCCTGGATTATGTTGCGAAGGTCGCTGATTGCAACACGACGCTGTTCCATGGTATCGCGCTCGCGGAGTGTAACCATGCCGTCCTCAAGTGTCTGGTGGTCAACTGTCACGCAGTATGGAGTACCGATAGCATCCATACGACGGTAACGCTTGCCAATTGAATCCTTCTCCTCGTAGTAACAGTTGAAGTTGAACTTGAGTTCGTTCATTATCTCGCGCGCCTTCTCGGGCAGACCATCTTTCTTAACCAATGGGAGCACTGCCAATTTTACTGGAGCAAGTGCTGCTGGCAGGCGAAGAACTACACGTGTCTCGCCATTCTCGAGCTTCTCCTCGCAGTACGAAGCGCACATGATGCTGAGGAACATGCGGTCAACACCGATTGAGGTCTCGATAACATATGGAGTGTAGCTCTCGTTTGTCTCGGGATCGAAATACTTGATGTTCTTACCCGAGAACTTCTCGTGCTGACCAAGGTCGAAGTTAGTACGTGAGTGGATACCCTCAACCTCCTTGAAACCGAATGGCATGCGGAACTCGATATCGGTTGCAGCATTTGCATAGTGAGCAAGTTTCTCGTGGTCGTGGTAGCGATAAGCATCATCGCCGAAGCCAAGAGCCTTGTGCCAAGCAAGACGGGTCTCTTTCCACTTGTTGAACCACTCGAGTTCGCTACCAGGGCGCACGAAGAACTGCATCTCCATCTGCTCGAACTCACGCATGCGGAAAATGAACTGACGTGCAACAATCTCGTTACGGAATGCCTTACCAATCTGAGCAATACCGAAAGGAACGCGCATGCGCCCTGTCTTCTGAACATTAAGGTAGTTCACAAAGATACCCTGAGCTGTCTCGGGGCGAAGGTATACCTTCATTGCGCCATCGGCTGTTGAGCCCATCTCGGTTGAGAACATAAGGTTGAACTGACGTACCTCGGTCCAGTTGCGTGTGCCTGAGATGGGGCATACAATCTCCTCATCGATGATAATCTGGCGCAACTCCTCAAGGTCCATTGCGTTGAGAGCCTTTGCGAAACGCTCCTGAAGAGCATCGCGCTTAGCCTTCTCGGCAAGCACCTTTGGGTTAGTCTCCATGAAGAGCTCACGGTTGAAAGAGTCGCCGAAACGCTTTTCAGCCTTAGCAGCCTCTTTTTCCATCTTCTCCTCGTACTTTGCAATCTGCTCCTCAATGAGCACATCGGCACGGTAGCGCTTCTTTGAATCGCGGTTGTCAATGAGGGGGTCATTGAACGCATCGACGTGACCCGAAGCCTTCCAAATTGTGGGGTGCATGAAGATTGCAGAATCGATACCTACGATGTTGTCGTTAAGCAACACCATGCTCTGCCACCAATATGTCTTGATATTATTTTTGAGCTCCACACCCATCTGACCGTAATCGTAAACAGCTCCAAGGCCGTCATATATATCACTTGATGGGAACACGAAACCATACTCCTTGCAATGCGCAACTACTTTCTTGAAAACATCTTCCTGTGCCATAGTCTTATTTTAGTTTATTTTATATTATCTTAATGTGTATATTTCTGCAAAAATAATCATTTTTCGGATATAAAGCCCGACAAACAGAGCACATAATTGTCAAATACGCTCAAATAACATAAATTTATATTATTTTAATACACTTACGGTGCTGTTTATTCACAAATTAACCTGTTCTTCAAATTGCACCGCTTCATTCGCAAAGCCAATACACAAGCAAAACAAGAAGGCAAAAACAGGCAAAATTTCATTTTTTCGTTAATTTTGACTATATTCGCGAATTAAATAAACCAGTATCCCTAAACGAGCAGAAGCACTGCACTGCAGTTCATCACGAAATTATGGATTATAACGACGGATTTGAAGAGAACATCAACGATGTAAACGAGGGAGAGAATACTCCACAAGATAACGGAAGCGCAACAGATGAGCACAGCAACTATCACCCCGATGGTAGCGACCCCATAAGACACAAGCTCACTGGCATGTACCAGAACTGGTTTCTGGACTACGCATCGTATGTTATTTTGGAGCGTGCTGTTCCACACCTTTACGACGGACTAAAGCCCGTGCAGCGCCGCATTCTACACGCAATGCGCGAGCTCGATGACGGCCGCTACAACAAGGTAGCGAACGTCGTGGGACACACAATGCAGTACCACCCCCATGGCGATGCATCCATAGCAGGCGCACTGGTACAGATGGGCCAAAAAGACTATCTCATTGATTGCCAGGGAAACTGGGGTAACATTTTGACTGGTGATTCTGCAGCCGCGCCACGATACATCGAGGCCCGTCTCTCACACTTTGCCCACGATGTGGTATTCAACCCCAAGACTACCGAATGGAAGCTGTCGTATGTCGGCCGTAACAAGGAGCCAATCACCCTGCCCGTCAAGTTCCCATTGCTATTGGTACATGGTGTAGAAGGTATTGCCGTGGGACTGTCATCAAAGATTCTTCCACATAACTTCAACGAGGTGTGCGATGCCGCCATCGCCTACCTGCGCAAGGAGCCATTCCAGTTGTTGCCCGATTTCCAGACAGGTGGCAGCATCGATGTATCGCGCTACAATGACGGCGACCGCAGCGGACGCGTGCGCATACGTGCCAAGATTACAAAATCGGAAGACAACAAAACGCTCACAATAAGCGAGATACCTTTCGGCAAGACAACACCGCTCATAATCGAGTCCATTCTGAAAGCAGCCGATAACGGCAAAATAAAGATACGCAAGGTCGATGACAACACATCGGACAAGGTCGAGATTCTTGTTCACCTTGCACCTGGCGTATCAAGCGACAAGACCATTGACGCGCTATATGCTTTCACCGACTGCGAGATAAGCATAACACCATGTTGTTGTGTAATTGACAACCACACCCCTGTGTTCCTCACCGTGAGTGAGCTATTGCGACGCTCGGTCGACAGCACCAAGGAACTGTTGCGTCTTGAGCTACAAATCAAGAAAGGAGAACTGCTTGAGCAGCTGCACTTTGCATCGTTGGAGAGCATCTTCATAGAGGAGCGCATATACAAGGACAAGGAGTTTGAGCAGGCACCCGACATGGACACCGCACTGGCACACATTGACCTGCGCCTTGAGCCATACAAGAAGAACTTCGTGCGCGAAATCACACGCGACGACCTGTTGCGCCTGATGGAGATTAAGATGGCGCGCATACTGCGCTTCAACAAGGAGAAGGCCGAGGAGCTCATCGCGCGCCTGAAGAAGGACATTGCCGAGATTGACAAGCAGCTCGGGCAGATGACCGCCGTGACCATCAAATGGTTCACAATGCTCAAGGAGAAATACGGTGCACGCTATCCACGCCAGACCGAGATACGCAACTTCGACACCATTGTAGCCGCGAAGGTTGTGGAGGCAAACCAGAAGCTATATATAAACCGCGCCGAGGGATTCATCGGCACATCGCTGAAGAAGGACGAGTTCGTGACCAACTGCTCGGACATCGATGACATCATCCTCTTCTACAAGGACGGTAAATACAAAATTGTAAAAGTGAGCGAAAAGCTCTTCGTGGGCAAGAACGTCATATTCATTGATGTGTTCAAGAAGAACGACAAGCGCACAATCTACAACGTTGTGTACCGCGACGGCAAGAACGGCATACACTACATAAAGCGCTTTGCGGCAACCGGCATGACACGCGACCGCGAGTATGACCTAACGCAGGGCACACCCGGTTCAAAGATTGCATATTTCACAGCCAACCCCAACGGCGAGGCCGAGGTAATAAAGGTTATGCTGCGCCCCAACCCAAGGCTCAGGAACTCCATCATCGAGAAGGACTTCAGCACCATAGCCATCAAGGGACGACAGTCAATGGGTAACATACTCACCAAGAACGAGGTTCTGCGCATCACGCTCAAAAAGCATGGTAGCTCAACACTCGGCGGCCGCCAGGTGTGGTTCGACCGCGACATCCTGCGCATCAACTTCGACAACCATGGCGAATACCTTGGCGAGTTCCACAACGACGACAAGATACTTGCAATACGCAAGAACGGCGAGTTCGACATCATGCCCGTTGACCTAAACAACCACTTCGACGACGATTTGATGGTTATTGAGAAGTTCGACCCCAACAAGGTTTGGAGCGCTGCGCTCTACGATGCATCGCAGCAGGGCTATCCTTATATAAAGAGATTCACACTGGAGGCCGGTGCGCGCCGTCAAAACTGCCTTGGCGAGAACAAAGACAACAAGCTGATATGGTTCAGCGAGACTCCATTCCCACGCATACAGGTGATGTTCGGCGGCAACGACAACTTCCGCGAGCCGCTGGTGATTGAGGTAGACGAGTTCATTGGAGTGAAGAGCTATAAGGCACGCGGCAAGCGACTAACCACATACGAGATTGACGAAATCATTGAGCTTGAGCCAACAAAGTTCCCGCCTCCACCCGAGGTTGAAGAGGAACCCGAAGGCGAGGAGCCAGCGAACGAGACAGCAGAACAGCTATCACTCTTTGACGGCGACAGCAACAACGACAACGAATGAAAATAATTCACCTTATAACAACAGCCCTTGCATTGCTGGCACTGCCGGCAATGTCAAGGGCTCAATATGTTGTTACAGACACCATTCTACCGCAACATATTGTGGTGAAGAGTTCGCAGATAGGTGTGACGCTGCTCAATAACCTCGACACATACCTGAGCAACTACAACCACAAGGGGCTCGGGCTAAACTACAGCCACGAAGCCTTCCGCGATGCACGCACAGGCAACTGTCGATGGAAATACCAACGGCTTTTCAATGCTACCGTGGGCTATGCCACACGGGGCAGCAGCCTGCAGTACACCGCGCTCTTGAGCCACAGCTGGGGCGGATACCACCCCTTCAAGGTTGCCAAAGGACTGACACTGCTTGCCGGAGCGCAGATTCAGCTTGAAGGCGGAGCACTTTACAACCCCGCCGGCGGCAATAGCCCCGCAGCGGCTAAACTGCGCACAGCACTTGCTGCAAGCGGAATGGCAATATACCACTTCCCTGTACTCCGCAGCGAGTGGATAGCACGCTACCAGCTGGATATCCCGCTAATGGGCGCAATGTTCGCGCCGGAGTTCGGGCAGAGCTACTACGAAATTTTCGGCCTTGGCCACGCAAGTAACGTTGTGGCATTCACCCACCCCGGCAACAACCCCTCGTGGCGGCACATGCTCTCGCTCGACATACCCATAAAAGCCACTACCCTACGCATATCGTACATTGCCGACCTGTACCAGAGCCGCATAAACGACATCAACTGCCACATATACCGCAATACCTTCTCCATTGGATTCACAAGGACCATATTCAAAGTAAAGAAGAAGAACAAGCTGAGCGATTACTCGCCATACTAAAGTACTATGACTAAAAGATTTCTTACATACCTGATTATACCTATTGCACTGCTCACAAGCTGCATTGGCGAGGAGGAGTTCGAGGAGGGCGGGAACGAGAACTTCGAGGCGCTGTGGCAGCTCATCGACGAGCGCTACTGCTTCTTTGCCCAGGCCGAGGAGGAGTTCGGGCTCGACTGGAACGCCGTCTACGACAAATACAAGCCCATTGCCGACACCTGCCGCGATGACCGTATACTCTTTGTCCTGATGGGCGAGATGCTTGGAGAACTGCGCGACGGGCACGTGAACCTCACATCAATGTTCGGCACAAGCTACTACTGGGACTGGCAACTGAAACACCCCATAAACTTCAGCGACTCCATACAACGGAACTACCTTGGCACCGACTTCAGGATGACCAACGGCATAAAATACAACATCCTCCCCGACAGCATAGGCTATGTCCACGTGGAGAGTTTCTCGGGCAGTTTCGGCACCAACAACCTTTCGCTCATGCTCTACAATCTGAAGGAGTGCAAGGCCATAATCCTTGATATACGCGGCAACGGAGGCGGCATGATAACATCGGCCGAAAAACTGGCATCCATATTCATAAACGAGAAAATCCACTACGGCTACATGCAGCACAAGACCGGCAAGGGGCACAATGATTTTTCAACACCCGAACCTCTCTACCTTGAGCC
>JAZRGF010000012.1:0-8050 GCA_045644005.1 Bacteroidaceae bacterium
CCGATGTAGCTTCGTTCCAAATCAAACCCTACACTCGCATCGCCACCGCTGAAAGCGGTATTCAAGTTCCCGAACACCTGTACAATAGCTTTACCCTTGGGGGCTTCCTGTTTTGCATCCTGCGACTGAGCAGTCAAACCAATGCAGGCCAAAACGCCTGCCAAAATGAATTTTGTTTTCATAGTCATTTAAATTGTTTTCTTGAATTTTACAGAGAACATATACCGATGCTTGAGATGCATGCCTTCTCTCGCAATAGCATTTGTTGCTCTTTTGCTTTTTCGATGGCAAAAGTATGGACGAGAGGTTTCATAAATGTTACATAAAGGTTAAGAAGCTGTTGAATGGTTGTTACAGTGACAAATGTTACATTTTTATTAAATATGAGTTGATGTAACTACAAGTTCGGTTTTTCTCCATATTTTTGCAGCAGAATAATATATTAGTTTATGGCTACAGAACGCATATTGATTGTAGATGACGAGGAGACTCTGTGCGAGGTTCTCAAACTGAACCTGGAGAATGAGGGCTATGACGTTGACATTGCATTCAGCGCAGAGCAGGCATTGACATACGATTTAAAGTCATATTCGCTCATACTCCTTGACATAATGATGGGGGGAATTAGTGGCATAAAGATGGCAAAGATGATGAAAGCCGATGTTACGACAGCCGATGTACCCATCATATTCTGCACGGCGCGCGACAGCGAGGACGACATGGTGATGGGGCTGAACATTGGTGCCGATGACTACATTATGAAGCCCTACACTGTGCGCAATGTGATTGCAAGGGTGAAGAGCGTACTGCGCCGCACTGCAGGACACAAAGGCAACAGCGCGACAAGCGAAAAGCCGAACATGCTGCAGGTAGAAGGCTTGCAACTTGACTTGGAATTCAAACGCTGCATCGTTGATGGCGAAGAGGTGAAACTAGCCCGCAAGGAGTTTGAGTTATTGGCCTATCTTATCTCACACCGCGGAAAGATTCTCTCGCGCGAACAGATTCTGAGCCGTGTATGGAGCGACGAGGTTGTGGTGCTCGACCGCACCATCGACGTGAACATAACCCGCCTGCGTTCCAAAATTGGTGCATACGGTTCATATATTGTAACACGTTCAGGTTTCGGTTATGGTTTCCGCGATTAAGTTATCGTACCACAAGCGGCTATTCCTTATGCTGCTCACATTCTCATGGAGCATCATACTCTGCTTTGTGGGTTTTCAATATATAAGGGAGAAGGAGTATAAATCGGAATTCCTCAATGCCCAATTGCAACTGTACAACACCACCCTGTTGCAGACCATAGAGAATGCACCGTCGTTCGAGGAGTATGTCGAGACCCACACGTTGCCATTTGAGGATTTGCGCATATCAATAATATCGCTTGACGGAACAGTAATATATGACAACATGCTCGCCGTCGACTCGCTCGATAACCACAGCTTGCGCCCCGAGGTGGCCGATGCGCTGAAAAAGGGCAAAGGACACAACACCGAGCGACTGTCGGCCAGCGACGGACGTGAATACTTCTATTCGGCAACACGCGGAAAGGGGTTCGTGGTTCGCACAGCCATACCGCAATCCGATGCACTGAAGGAGTTGTTAAAGACAGACTGGACCTTTATGGGAACAATGATGTCGATAAGCCTTGCAATGAGTATTCTTGCCTATTTTGCCACACGCAGATTAGGAAAGAACATTGAGCGTCTGAACCGCTTTGCGGCAAAAGCCGAAAAGGGAGAGTCGTTCGACGGGGAAGAGCCGTTCCCTAATGACGAACTCGGCTCGATATCAAACCACATTGTCCGTCTCTACTCCCAGTGGCAACAGACCATCAAGGACAGGGATATTGCTCATGAGGCGAGATTGCGCGAGGAACAGGAGAAGATACGCATAAAGCGACAGCTCACAAACAACATAAACCATGAACTCAAGACCCCGGTTGCATCCATCCAGGTATGCCTTGAGACATTGCTTTCGGGTATAAACCTGAGCGAAGAAAAGCGCCAGGAACTGATTGAAAGATGTTATACAAACAACGAGCGTCTGCGCCGTTTGCTTGGCGATGTATCACTCATCACACGCATAGAGGATGGGAGTCTGCTAATCGGTAAAGAGCCGGTCTGCATAAACAACATCATAAATGAGATTGCCACAGAATTGGAGATAATGCCCGAGAATGAACGCCTCGCGTTGCATGCCGACTTCAACGAACAGGTTGTTATCGATGGTAACACATCGCTTGTTGGTTCAATATTCCGCAACCTTACAGAGAATGCCATAGCATATTCGGGAGGCAGGAACATCTACATTTCATTGATTGAGAACAATAAACATCTGTGCAGAATATGTTTTGAGGATGACGGTTGCGGCGTTGAGGAGAAACAGTTACCACGCCTGTTCGAGCGGTTCTACCGCGTAGACAAGGGACGCTCACGCCAAATGGGCGGCACAGGACTTGGACTTGCAATTGTAAAACATGCCGTGCAGTTCCACGGCGGTGTCATCAATGTCAGCAACCGCACCGGCGGTGGCTTGAAGTTTGAGTTCACACTCAGGAAGTAAGAGGCTTACCTCCATTTTCAATCGGTATAACAATTAGGGTTCATTCTGGGCAGACACATCGGTCTGCCCCTACAAGTTCGTCTAAAGGGACACTTCTTTTAAATGTGCTTTTGCCAAAGCACGCTATTCGCAACCCAAGCGGCATAACCTGCGGCTATGCTACGCTTGACCTATTGCTGCGTGCTTTAGCGAAAGGGGCACTTCTTTTTTGTGCAAAAAAAGAAGTGCCCCTTTTCACAAAGAAGCACTTCCAACATTTACTAAACAACTAAGAAAAAACTATACTATCATTACTCTCTTTGCGAGAGCATTGCAAATATAAACTACTTTTTTAATGTGTGCAAAATTATTTGACAAATAAATGCCGAAAAAAAAAAACTTTTCAGTGTTCAAGGGTTTTTACACTACGAACAGGCCATTGCGCGATGGTTCCAATTCGAATAGAGAAAATAGCACCAATAGGTGTGCCCGAAACTGCGGCGCACGTAGTTGCCGCGGATAAAAGGATCGTCATACTTGGATTCCAACGTGCGCAGCTGTTCAAGTCCGTCACGCATAGCGGCATCATTAAACTCAAAAGATTGGTTTTCCTGTTCACCTGCAATATCTGCATAGAGCATCAATGCCTCGCGATAGTGCTTTGGGAGGCCGCCAACATTCTCTGCAGCACAAAGTTTCATCACTTCATCCTTGAACTCCAGCAGTCGCTTCTCAAGCAAAAGAGAGGAAAGATAATACTCCTTGACTACGTTTGAGGCACTATCGGCATGTGCTATGCGTGAGAGGAAGTCTGTCGCAGCCTCTCCCTCAAGCGGCATTGCGCCAAGCAGTGAGTAGACACTGTCGGGGACAAGCGGGGACGTGCGTTCCATCACAGGCAAAAGACCCTCGGAGCCATAATACTGCGGATATTCAAACAGATGTTCTCCAAGTTCACCGCCGGCAGCAAGCACATATGCACGCATTACCGTAAGCTCACGCGATGCGTTGAGCGAAGTCTTGCCAACCCGCAACGCCTTTATGGTATCCCCTCGGTTATAGTGAGACATCATGAGTGTCTCGCGCTTGAAGTTCTCCTCATTGTTGGAGAGTGCGCCGATGAGAGCTATCAACAGCAGCATGAGCACCATGTTATGCCACAGCACCTTGTTGGTCACCGTCCGCACATCCTTTATCTGTGAAAAGAGTATGCGGCGCAGCACAAATGCTACAAAGCCATAGAGCAGAAAGCACACAGCGAAGATATAAATCCACGCATATGAGATTGCCTCACCGGTGTAGAGCCCGCGGTCTATGTCTGTAATAAAGGCCAGCAACAACGACGATGGCAGATAGGCAAGTGCCGTCCACTCACGTCGCAGTTTGGCAAAACTATTGAGCCACAGCGCCAAAAGAGTGAGCAACAGCGACACCACCCCACCCACAAGCCAGGGATTATAATTGAGTTTGCCTGTTGCAACCTCATTATAAAAGGCCTCGAGCAGGGGTGCCTGATACACTGCTACGTACAGAAATGTGAAAACAGCAAAGAGTGTGGCACACACTGTTGCCACCACTCTTTGCATGCGTTTTTCTCCACTATCTCTCATTCCTTATTCTTTTTCAGCACCAACGCAGTGCGGGCAGGCAGATAGAGCATGAGCCAGCCTTTCTTGCGGCGTGCGTGGAGTTTATCGTACTGCGTGAAGTGCGTCTGTGTCTCATCGACAAGCGCATTGCCACCGAAACGCTCAGCATCTGTATTCAGCACAATTGAATATGAGCCCTCGGGAACCAGCAGACCGTAATCGGTAAACGAGCGGTTGGGGCTGAAATTGAAGACGAATATAAGATCCTTGCGTGAGAAGGCGAGAATCTGGTCGCCATCATTGTGCCAAATCTCCTGCACCGGACGGTTCTGGAAATTGCGGACACCACCAATGAGATCTACCATCGCCTTGTCGAACTCGCCAAGGAGTGTATAGTTGTAGGCAGGGTTGTCGACAAGACTCCACTGACGGCGGGCATACTTGTGGCTCCAGCCGTTACCCTCGCGTGGGAAGTCAATCCACTCGGGATGGCCGAACTCGTTACCCATGAAGTTGAGGTAACCACCGTTGATGGTGGCAAGTGTCATTAGACGTATCATCTTGTGGAGCGCAATACCGCGTGATACCATGTATGTCTCATCGCCACGGTTAAAGTGCCAGTACATGTCGGCATCGACAAGACGGAAGATGATTGTCTTGTCGCCAACAAGCGCCTGGTCGTGACTCTCGGCATATGAGATTGTCTTCTCGTCCTTGCGACGGTTGGTGAGTTCCCAGAATATTTCAGATGGTTTCCAATCCTCGTCCTTACGTTCCTTGATTATCTTGATCCAGAAATCGGGGATGTTCATTGCCATGCGATAGTTGAAGCCGTAACCGCCATCCTCAATGGGGGCTGCAAGGCCCGGCATACCCGATACCTCCTCGGCAATGGTTATAGCCTTTGGATTGAGCTCATGGATAAGCTTGTTTGCGAGTGTCAGGTAACAGATTGCATCGCCGTTCTGTCCAAGGTTGTAGTAGTCGGCATAACTGCAGAATGCCTCACCAAGACCATGGCTGTAGTATATCATTGAGGTTACGCCATCGAAACGGAAACCGTCGAACTTAAACTCCTCGAGCCAGTATTTGCAGTTGGAGAGCAGGAAGTGCACGACCTCGTTCTTGCCATAGTCAAAGCAGAGCGAATCCCATGCGCTGTGAACACGTTTGTCATCGCCATAGAAGTATTGTGCCGGGTCGCCATCGAGCAGGCCAAGACCCTCGTTCTCGTTCTTCACGGCGTGTGAATGAACAAGATCCATAATCACGGCAATGCCCATTCCGTGAGCGGCATCAATGAGTTCCTTGAGTTCCTCGGGAGTACCGAAGCGTGATGATGCAGCAAAGAAGTTGGATACATGATAGCCGAAGCTGCCATAGTATGGGTGCTCCTGGATGGCCATAATCTGGATGCAGTTATAGCCGTCGGCAGCAACACGTGGCAATATCTTCTCGCGGAACTCGCGGTATGTACCAACCTTTTCCTCCTCCTGTGCCATACCTATGTGGCACTCATAAATGAGCAGCGGAGTGTTCTTGGGAACGAACTTCTTGTTCTTGAACTCATACTCCTGCTCGGGGGCCCACACCTGTGCACTGAAGATTTTTGTAGCCTCGTCCTGAACCACACGACGCACCCATGCCGGTATGCGCTCGCCACAGCCACCGTCCCAATAGACCTTCATCTTGTAGTGCTGTCCGTGAGAAAGAGCCTTTCTTGGCATTTTTCTCTCCCACACACCGCCCGCCAGCGGTTTGAGTTCATACTCGGGAAGCTCCTCCCAGTTCGAGAAGTCACCAATGAGAACAATCTTGGTTGCATTGGGCGCCCACTCGCGGAATACCCATCCCGTAGATGTACGGTGTAAACCAAAATAGAGATAACCCGAAGCAAAGTCGGACAATGTCTGACGGCCGTTCTTGGTGAACTGTTTCAGTCTGTTTACAAAATACTGGTAACGTCCTTCGATACTCAAGCTATATGGTTCCAGATAGCTGTCGCGTTCTACAAGTTTCAGCATACTAATATGATATTATGGTTATTAATTCTGTTTATTCAACGGCGACCTTTATCACCACCTTTTTAAGCGGCACATCGGTTATCGCCGGTGCGTGCCCGTCTTGTGGGAAGAAGATTGCAAACTCACCCTTGCAGACATTGAAATAGTCCCTTGACGGCATTCCCACCGGGTAAACTACTGCATCACCGGCGCTGTCATAAGAAGCATCGGGGAGTTCACTTATGGGAGTGTAGCCCATTGTTTCATTGGCCGACACCGGC
The DNA here is from genome assembly GCA_045644005.1 of Bacteroidaceae bacterium. GTDB lineage: Bacteria > Bacteroidota > Bacteroidia > Bacteroidales > Bacteroidaceae > HGM04593. Next base: position 6,421 of record JAZRGF010000012.1, read on the forward strand.
ACATGTATGTCAATGTACCTGCGATGTATTTCAATGAAAGCCTCCTCTTTGGTCTTTGGTTTAACTTCCATGACATTGGCATAGACCACATCGCCACAGATTTCATTCCTACCGAGCGGGAGAGCCTGGAGGTCTACATTCTGCAGAAAGTTGACAACTTCAGAAAAGTGAGGATTCAATGCCTCGTACGATTTCAGGTTTTCCAACAAATCCAACACCATAGGTCGTATATGTTTTAATCAATTATTCCCAAATTATATTCACACTCACGGACAACGTTCCCATCGGCATCCTTTACAATGAAGCCGCCATTGCGTTGTCCTTCGACAAAAACACCCTCGTAACGGGTGCCGTCGACATCGGTTGCCACGCCGGCACCATGCTCAAGCCCCTCGACAAAGCCGCCTGCATATCTACGGCCATCGGCCATACGCAGAATACCGGCGCCATTCATGGCATCATCTTCCCAAGAGCCTTCATACACATCGCCATTAGCCCAGGTATATGTTCCTTTGCCACAGCGCACATCGTTCTTCCATTCGCCCGAATACACATCGCCGTTGGCAAAATACATGGTTCCTGCACCATTACGCATTCCTTCTTTGAAAGCACCCTCATAGACAGTGCTGTCAGCTGCGACATATCTGCCCGAGCCGTGCCAAAGATTGTCTTTGAACTCCCCTTCGTAGAGAGAGCCGTCGGCATAACGGCAACAACCTTTGCCCTCGCACACATTCTGCACCCACATACCCTCATAGTTATCACCTTTAGGGGAAATGTAACTACCCATGCCATTGCGACGGCTATTCTTCCACTGGCCTACATACCTGCTGTTATCGTTCCATATGAAAGTACCGACACCGTTGTATCTGTTGTCCTTCCATTCACCGGTATACATTGCGCCATCGGCATATATATATGTACCGCTGCCGGCACGTTTGCCAAGTACCCATGCACCTACATAATAGTCACCATTGGGATAATCGAAACGGCCATATCCCTGCATGTAGTCATCGACCCAGCTGCCATCGTACTTACGGCCGTCTGCATACTCATAGAGGCCGGAACCATGTCTCTTGCCCTCTTTGTAATCACCTTTGTAGCAATCACCGTTCTTGTACTCATAGACTCCGGAACCATGGCGATAGCCATTAAGGAAAGTTCCGTTATATTTTTCGCCGTTGGTATACTGCACACTGCCGTTACCATGAGGGCGTTTCCATCTGAGTTCTCCGGTATAACGCGAGCCGTCGCGCAGAGTGATGGTCACAACCTCCTTTTGCTTATCGGGGTTCTTGAAAAGCGTTTTAAAGAAAGATGTGGAGGAGCCCGGCGAAGTTGTTTGAGCCTGCAGGAGACAGGTTGAGAATAATGCCAGGAATATTATGGTAAAAAAACGTTTCATCGGCCGTAACTTTTTGTTGATGCATAGCCCGCAAGAGATCAGACCCAAGCAGGCACTAATATGCGATTATATCGCAAAGATAAAAACAAAGTTGAGAAAAAAGAACGATGAGCGATTTATTTTTCAAAAAAACGCTCACCGTCCAAAAGAGACGACAAAATGCCTCTACCGGGAAATGCAATACAAAAGGGTTATGCCCCAGCAATAATCTCTATCATGTTTTCC
>JAZRGF010000013.1:0-7985 GCA_045644005.1 Bacteroidaceae bacterium
TTTACCATCTGGTCGGCATAGGCAGGAGTAAGAAGCGGCAACCATCGCTCAATCATAAGCGGGGTCATAGGAGATGCATTGTTGTCGATAAGCATCCTTAACAAATTAGCCTTTATCTTGATACTCTCACGTGCTATCCGGTTGATGGCATCCTTACCCTCGGGAGTGGCAAACCACCCGGCACCATGCTTGCGCTCAAGAATATCCTTAGCGAAAGGCAAAATAGAGTCATCGTTGCAAGTCGCACAGTACTTAAGATACAGATCATTTGTCGGGGTACCGGTAGCAATGCTACTCATATTGCTATTTGTGTTTACAGCTACTTCACCCGGCTCAACAAAGACCTCCACATCATTTCCTTCGCCAAAGCCCTTGATTGCGTACATAAAAACAGGTTCGTCTTTGGCAAGTTCATACCTGAAAGCATACTTGCCTTTTTTTACCTTGGCTGTTGCAACCTCAATTGTACGGCCAAGCTCGTCGGTGCGTGTAAGGGTGAGTTTCTTTATCTTGTTTCCATCGCTCATGCGGTCGTCGGCAATATTTCCCTTAATGACACAAACGCCCTGTGCACTCGCTGCAATGCAGATGAAAGCCACTGCTATTGTCGATAATATTCTGTGTAGCATAACTGTACCTCCTTTATTCATTTATACCGTCTACAATTTTCTTCAATTTCTTCACCATCTCCTCGCCACGCAGCTCAAACTGCACAACCTTGCCCTCTGGGTCAATGAGTGCTGTATAAGGAACGCCATTGACACCAAAGAACTTCAGGCCCTCGCTATTCCAGCCCTTGAGCACAGAGATGTGTACCCAGTTGCGGTGAACGAGCTCATTGTCGGCAATGCAGCCGGTCCAGTCCTCATACTCATCGTCAATAGAGTAGCTGAGGACAACGATATTGTCACTCTCGCCCGAGTATGCGAGTGCCTCTTTGAGATAAGGAATCTCGCGGCGGCATGGAGCACACCAGCTTGCCCAGAAGTCGAGGAAGACATATTTTCCCTTGAAGTCGGAGAGTGAGAGTTCCTTGCCGTCGGGGGTGCGGCCTGTGATATCAGGAGCAATGGCACCAACCTTGAGGTTTGCCGAACGTACATCGTTAACCAGTTCCTTGTACATTGCCTGTGAATGCAGTTCCTGTGGGACGGCATCGAGGAAGGTTTGGATGACATCGGTGCTGAATGCAGGCATCATGGAGTATTTTATGATATACAGAGCCACCGGTGAATCGATGTTCCTGTAGATGAAATCCATAATCTCTACCTTGAAGTGCATGTTGTTCACATAGAATACCGGTGAGGTGTATTTTGCCTCGGCCTCAAGGTTACCCTTTATCTCGGCAGGTATGTTTGCCTGTGCCTCCTTCATGCGCACCTTGGCATCCCTCACGCACTTGCTGTTGAGGTCGATATATGCCTGGTACATGTCATTGCTTGGTGTACCGCCAATCTTTGCTCCGGCAGGATATGCAGCATCAAAAGGACCTACGTTTATCTCGCCCTCCTCAAGGAAAAGTTGTATGGCGCCGTTGTCAAAGCCCGAGATGTTGCACAGGCCAAGTTCCTTGGGGGCTACACCCTCAAAGACAAACTTGTTGTTCTCCACAGCTGCAGTGGCTGTTACAACCGTAACACCATCGATTATCTGCTCGAGTTTAACCTCCTTTACAGCCTCATTGCTGTAACACAGCATAGGACTGCTCATCTCGCCTTTTATAACAAACCTTTTTTCCTGTGCCATCATCACTGTTGATATGGCCAGCAATGCAAAAACAAAAATTTTTCTCATAGACGTATATTTTTATTTAAGGTTCTCCTGCAGGAACACTCTGAGTTGTTCGTCGCGCAGACCTGTTGCTATAATATTGTTGTTCTCATCGAGCACGAAGAGTGCCGGGATACCCTTTACATTGTAGAGACGGGCAACTTCACAATCCCATCCTTTGAGCGAAGAGACATTTATCCACGCAAGACCATCCTTTTCCACAGCAAGTGCCCAGTCCTCCTTCTCCTCGTCGAGAGAGACGCCGATAATCTCCAGTCCCTTGTCGTGGAAGTCGGCATATATCTCTTTGAGTGCAGGGTTGTTGAGGCGACAGGGGCCGCACCAGCTTGCCCAGAAGTCAATGATTTTAACCTTGCCCTTGACTGCGCTCATTGTCACAGGGTTGCCATTGAGGTCATGGAGTGTGAAATCGGGAGCCTTTGCGCCATTGTCGGTCTTCGACAAGCGGTCTATGCGCTCCTTTATTATGCGGCCGAACTGTGTCTCCTTTGCGCCCTTGCCCATGGAATCATACATTCCGCGTGTCTCCTTGAAGCCCGAGTTGCGCATGAGGATGTTTGAATATATGGTGTAGGCAAGAATCACGTTGTCGTTGGCGGCAAGGAACTTCTGTGTCATTGCACGCAGGTTCTCCTGCTCGCGTTGCAGCGTGTCGTTAACCAGGCTGGCACTACGGAACTTTCGCCCTGCACGCGCTGCCTCGTAGCGCTCCTGCAAGCCTGTAACAACGGCGCGCAAAGAGTCGGAAGCTTTCATGTGAGCGGTGTAGGTGCTGTTCAGTGAGCCACCGTTGATGTAGTAGTCGGCGCCATCGCTAAGATAGGCGTCATACACCACCCCGGGCTCTACAAACAGTGTAAAACCACCCGAAAAGCCGCCTACCATAAGCTGTGCGAACTTCGGTTCATCGATTGTTGCCTCCATTTTGAACTTACCTTTCTTTATTTTGCAACTGCCCAGGGTGTCGGTTTTCTCCTCGGATGACTGCGCAAGCAGATAGAGCGTTCCGCTCTTTATGCCATCGGTCTTTCCTTTAATTGTTATCTTTCCCACCTGTGCCAGCATTGTCATTGTACTGCAGAACAGCATCAATACCAATAATATACTCTTTTTCATATTATACAGAATTGTCGGTCAGGTTAATCTTGCTTATACTCATACGCAAAAATGACATCCTTGATCTCCTCCCACAGATTACCAGCATTATCCCTATCATAAAACAGAGGAGCAAAGTCGTTATCGACATCGGCAGCTGTAGTAAACTTAATCTCAGCGACAGCTCCGTTTGTTCCATTATACATTACAATATTCAAGTAGCGGCCAATGTCGCCATTTTCTGGAGCGCTGCCATCGGTACGGAACTTTATTTTAGTAACATCATAGCCGGCTGGTGCCTCATAGACAGCCAGCCTATCACCGTTTGACACATTGTAACGATAGACGGTGTTACCCTCGACAAAGAAGAGGTAGTCTGTTGTGAACCAAAAGTTGTATGTTATGGTTGACATATCTGTGGGGGTAAGGCCGGCAAGTTTCTTCTGGCTAATGATTGCATATACCGAGTTTACTTCCTCCCTTGCTTCACCCACGCCACGCGCAACTTTAACCTTCTCGCCATCTCGTTGCTGGAGTTCATAGCGGTAGTAATCGCCGGTTGTCTCATCCTTGAAGATGAAATATGGATTCTGATATGCGTAAGCATCATTGTCACGATAGTTGATATAACCCATTACTGCAGTCATGCCTTCTGGTGAACGCTGCAGTCCCTGATAGCGTACATATGCATCCAGAACAGGCATTGTTGATTTATAAGCGGAATCGTGTGAGGCAACTTCACCTATAGCAAAACCTTTAGGATCCTCCTTTGCTGCATACAAGAAACGATTATTCTTGGCATCCCACATAAGGAAACGATTATGTGTTATCGCTGCTGCAGTTATTTTATAATCGGTCTGGTGTAAAGAGTTGGTATCGTTCTCACATCCATAACCCGGCTTGTAGAGGGCATGCAGAACATTTCCGATATAAACCTCGCCACTCTCAGACAACACAATCTTGTATAATGATGGTGTTGTGTGCCAACCGGTCTGTTGAGTTTGGCGATACGAGAAGTTTTCACTCTCGGGCTTGAATATCTGTGACGAATTAAACTTCAGTTTCATCTTGTCATGATGGTCATAAGCCCTTGTCTTGCCATTGCTGCTGAAAACAGTCAATGTATAACTATAATACTGACTTTCACCTGGAGCAGAATTATGGAAGGTTGTGTAGCCAAAGCCGGTGGCATTTTCATAGTGGTTATTGTCCTCGGTTATAGTTTTTATATCGGTGTATATCTTTGTATCATTACCTATAACCTCTATGTTGCCAATCTTGCGGTTGCCATCGCTACCATGCAGGACAAAAAGACTGTTCTTGAACATAGGACGCGTCTGAATTTTAAACTTCGAATAGTGCGAAAGGTCAGTTGTCCTGTCATATATCTGCAGGAAGATATTATATGACATCTCCTTACCAACAGGAAGGTAAAATTCCAAATACCCCTTTGTGCGTATGGTATCCTGTACCGGTTTGCCATCCTCATCAACAAAAGTTCTGAACCAATAGAACTCCAAATCCTCAAGATCCTGGGCAAGCGTCTGATCTACAACAACATCCACACGACGCAGACGGTCATTCTCGTCCAATGCCTGTTGCACCTCAATTATGTCATTCGCCACGGATGGAGTAAAGGTAACAGAGGTTATCTCGTTCATAGAGTCAAGCTTGTAGTCATAGTTGCCCAAATCCTGGTAGCAAGCAGACAACAGGGACACAAATAGCAGAAATGATAATATCTTTTTCATAAATTAATCTCTTTCGATGTTCATTGATTCCTATAATCTCATTCAAGCGTTACCTACGGTATATCGAACTGCCTTATAGGTGGACGCTTGTCGTTTGCAGCCTTTATAAGACGATAACACTCTTTCAGACGCTCCTCGCCGGCAAGTTGCTTGGTGCCGAAGAGTGAGCTGTCCCATGCATAGGTGTTGCTCTCCTTGTCATACACAAACGGCAGGACAGATTCGGTGATGAAGTTCCCGGCACCATCATCCTTCATCATGGTCTTGAGCATGAACTCATACTTGTCGTCACTGTATTCGCCAAAGTATTTCTTCACGATTTCACCGGTTCCAAGACCATTGGGATCCTCCCACCAGAATGGAATCCTCACCTTGTAGTTTACTGCATTCTTGAGTTCTACCCAACAGAGATTCCTATACTCCGAAATAGGATAGCCCATCAACGCATAGTTGTAATACTCGTTGAGCATATAAAGGACATCGTCCTTGTGGAAATTGGCTGCCTCTTCGTCCATTTTCTGCTTTGCTGCGTCGCTTGCGAACAGTTCTACAATATCCTTTGTTGTAGCACCGCCGAGCATACCTACAAAACGGCAGAACTTGTTTGCCCTGAAGATACCCAACACAGACTCATATTCGCTCCAGAAATATGGCTTGCTGTATGCAGAGTATGCAGGGAGGTCATTTTCCTTCATGATTGGCAGATCAACGACAATCGTATCCTCAGGTTCAGCCGCAAGCAAGGCATTGACAGCACTTATATTAAGGGCTACGATAGAATCATACTCATGCGACTTGTCATTGCTGTCATAAAGAGCAGAGTAGAACTTGTCATTGCCTGTATACTGGGCAAGGAAGATGTGCTTCTCTTTGCTCCATGCACCAAAATAGGTATCCATGTGGCTGTACCACACAGCGGGCTTTTCATAAGACTCCTTTACATAGAGGTTTATCTCGTTCTGGCCTTCGATACCGGTACCAATGTCACCGCTACCGTCGAGGTATATACATATTGCATAAGTACTATCCTCAAACTCGGGGCGCTTTACCTTTACCTCAATCTGCTTCTCATACTCCTTGTTTGCAAAGATAACCTTATCGATTGTAACATTTGCAGGCTCATAGCCCTCAATGGTCTTTGTCTTTACTGCAAGGGTACGTGCCTCGTCCATCAGGTAACCCAACAGTTTAACTTTCAATTTGATGGTTACAGTATCAGGACTGCCTACCATATAATCTCCGAAGTTGAGTATGTGCTTAAACTCAGCGTCTTTTTCATAGTCGAAATATGCACCGTTTGCATCCTTGTCAAAAAGGTCGGGTTCACGGTCTTCACAAGCAGTCATCGTGACCATAAGACCTAAAAGCCAAATAATATAATGAATACTCTTTTTCATATATCTATTACTTAATCTTGTTGTATAATATTACTCCTCGGCCTCATTTTCCTGTGTCCAGCCATACTCTACTTCGGCATCGGGCAGAGGGAATATGAAGTTCTCCTCGTAAAGAGTCACATCGGTACAATGATCCAACGTTCCCGTCACACCATGAGTCTTCAAGAACCAGAAGTATTGCCCCTCGCCATAGAACTCCTTGCAATACTCCTTGTTGAGAGCGGCCATGCACAACTCTTCGGTGTCGCACGAAACATCCTTTGATTTGGAGATACCGCGTTTGTTGCGGACACTGTTAATATAAATGGCAGCCTCTTCACCATATTCAGCAGCCTCGCATGCAATATAGTACATCTCGGGCAGACGGATGAGCGGAATTATCCCGGCCTTGTTTTCAATGTATTTCAAAGACATGGCAAGCTGAAGTTCATTGCTACGGTAGAAAGCCTCACTCCTGGCACGCATATCCTCACTCTCGGAACCTGCAGATTCAAAAATCAGATTCAAGGTTGAGAGGTTCAGATAATACTTGGTGTTCATCTTTTCACCCACAGCAAAATACTCGGAGAGATTGTCCTCCAGCTCATACATATTGATACCGAAGATAACCTCTTTTGAGAGTATCGGATCGTCATTGTTGTCGTTCTGCAATGCGAGACCGCATTCATCAATGACCATACGGCCATATAACGCTGCACTATCCTTTTCACCGGCATAATTGTAGACACGCGCAAGCATAGCATTGATAGCGTGGTAGTTCATACGCATGTTCCTCTTGCTTAGGTCTTCACCCAAATCAAGATTCTTCTCGTGGCTCATGCACTCTTTTGCAGCTTTAAGGTCGCTTATAATCAAGCCGACGATATCCTTTGCCGGTAATAACGGTTGCTTAGAGTGGTCGGCCACTGTGCGGTAAGGCATGCACTTGATATCACGGGCTGCAATGTTGCCGGCGTAGTCCATAGGTCCCCATCCGCGCAAGAGGTCAAAGTGCAGGAATGCGCGCAAGGCAATCGCCTCGCCACGTATCATATCACGGGATGCAGAATCAAGCAGCACCACCTCGCCATTCAGTTCCCACCATTTGAGGAGGTTGTTTGCATTGGCAATGATGTTGTACTGGGCACGCCATGTATTTGCAAGCACACCTTTTGTATTGTAGGCACCGCTTGTCTCACGGTCATAGATATATACACTGCTGCGGTCGGTGGTTCCGTCGGGGAGCTTGTCATACATCTGCACAAGCTGCTCCATGAGCCCGAAGCTAAGGTTCTTGCCATATGTATCCTCCTCGGTCATCAGAATGTAAAGACCGGCAAGCGCACTGTTGAAACCATTCTCTGTGGTAAAGAGCTCTTTTGCAGGCAAATCGGTATTTGGAGTCACATCCAGCCACTCCGAGCAAGAGGGGAGTGACACCATGCTTGCAAAAGATACTATAATTATATAAATAATCCTTTTCATATTATTCCTGGCTTTAATCATCTGAACATAATTGAGAGTGAGAGGGTGTATGAACGTGCAAACGGATAATCGAGACCGCGCTCCATCTTTATGGTTGAAATGCGGGCAAGGTCATTTGTGGTAAAGTTCAATGCCAACACGTCAATGTTTGCACGGCGCAGATACTTGAAGTCCTCACCCGTAAACCTGTAACCCAGATTCAATGTCGCAAGCCTGATTTCATTGTCGTCCATAATAAATCGTGTGCTGGCCGGTGTATTGGCACCTGTGGGGCTGAAGCCTACATAAGGTGTCACGTCGCCCGGTTTTTCCCAACGACCCAGTCCGGCGCGGTTATCAAGGTTGTATGCCACATTCTGGTTCTCAATCTTGTCTACAAGAGTCTGGTTGTACACCACTCCACCATATTTATATGTAAAACCAAGTGTGCAGGACAAATCCTTCCAGTTTACACTTGTAGAGAGAGTACCGCTGACCTTCGGGTTCA
>JAZRGF010000014.1:0-7342 GCA_045644005.1 Bacteroidaceae bacterium
TATCACATTTATACCGGTCCCGATTGTAAATATAGAGCTTGAAATACTTAAAATGAACCATATGATGAAAAAGATTCTTGCATCAATAGCTTTTTGTCTGCTTGCTTTGGTGACGCAGGCGCAGACGTTGCCTTTGTTCTCCAATGATGGAGCCGACAACTGGTATTATATTGAGTTCGACATAAATTCGTCAGTGATTACTGATACGGGGGAAGACCAGGAGCTGCGCAACCGTGTGGCTGTCGAAGGCGACGATGGGCAGCTTTGGAAGTTCGTTGGTAACGAAAACTCTTGTACCGTAATTTCAAAGAATGGTCGTAATCTGTATTTCAAGAAGTCGTCGAACCGTTTCTTCGCATCATCTTCTGAGGCTACTACAATGAAAATAGTTGCTGCGTCGGGTGGTAAGTGGGAACTTCAGTTTGTCGATGCGTCCCTTGCACCGTCGGCCAACCCTGATGCTGTGGCCATTGTTATCTATAATGGCAGCGGTATTGACCATTATCTCGATGTGTGGAAACACAACTTCAATGCTTGCTCGCTCAATTTCATCAAGGCCGATGACAAGGCTTTCACAACACAGAATGCTCCTGTCGATGTCCCCGAGGTGGAGATTGTCGGCTCACAAACGGCCCCGGCCGAGCCGTTGTCGTTGTGGTACAATACTCCCGCAACCAATTGGGTGAAAGAGGCTTTGCCCATAGGCAACGGCGATATGGGTGCAATGATTTTTGGCGGCATAGCGCAGGAGCGTGTACAGTTCAATCACAAGACATTATGGAAAGGAACATCGGGAGCTACTGATTTAGGCTCATACCTTGCATTCGGCGACCTTTATATAATAAACCGGAATGCCAAGGCTGCCACCGGTTACCGCAGGGAACTCGACCTTGCAAAGGGTGTGGTAAATGTGGAATATGCATCGGGGAATACAGAATATAGACATGAGTATATATGCAGCAACCCCGATAGTGTGATTGTTATTAGGTACACGGCTACCGGTGATGAAACTCTTGCGCTCGACCTTCAGTTCATAAACGCGCAGGGTGACAAGGCTGCTTATACCCCTGAAGGTGCTGTTTTCAGCGGTACATTAAATAATGGAATGAGTTACTGTGCTATTATGGCCGTGGAGGCAAAGGGGGGCATTGTAAGCAGCAACAGCCTGGCTACAAAAGTGGATGGCGCCAGTGAAGTTGTGGTTTATATTGCCTGTGGCACAGATTTTGACCCCTCGCGCGACAATCACCTCGCAGGTGATGTTGTGGCGTTGGAGAAATCGCTACGCAATGCTGTGGCGGTTGCAAAGACAAAAGGCTTCGATGCTGTCAGGGACAACCATCAGGCCGATTATGTCTCGTTGTTCGGGCGTTGTGACTTTGAACTTCACGGTGCTGTGAATTCTGTACCCACTAACCTGTTGTTGCAGAGGAGTGATGCGGCATCTACAAAAATGGTCGATATGCTCATATTTCAGTATGGCCGTTACTTGACCATTGCATCTTCACGCGGAATAGCTGTCCCCTCGAATTTGCAGGGTATCTGGAACAAGGATGGTAACGCGCAGAGTGATGCCGTTTGGGCTTCGGATATACACTCGAACGTAAATGTGCAGATGAACTACTGGCCAGTAGAGCCAACAAACCTGAGCGAATGTCATTTGCCTTTCCTCAATTTTATGAAGAACGAGGCCTTGCGTGAAAACGGACAGTGGAAGAAGAATGCACGCGACCTTGGCGTGGACAAGGGCTGGGTTGTCAACACTGCCGGCAATATTTTCGGTGGCTCAAGCAACTACAAGATTGGTAAGTATTCGGTTGCCAATGCCTGGTACTGCACTCACTTGTGGCAGCACTTTGCCTACACTTGCGACACTACATTCCTGCGCGATGATGCCCTGCCACTTATGAAGAGTGCTTGCGAGTTCTGGTTCGACAGGCTTGTGCCTGCGCAGAATGGTGACGGCTCATTGGAGTGCCCCAATGAGTATTCGCCCGAGCAGGGTTTCGTGCAGAACGCAACGGCTCACTCGCAACAGCTCGTTGCAATGCTCTTTGAACAGACATTGCAGGCTATTGAGGTGCTTGGCAACGATGCCGCACTGTGTGACGATGCTTTTGTCTCTACATTACAGGACAACCTCAGCCGATTGGACAAAGGTTTGAGAATTGATGACAAAGGTATGTTGCGCGAATGGAAATATCAGGAGAACACGCCCAATATCGGTGTCGGTGAAAACTATTTTGCCGATGACGAGCATAATGTTTGGCAGTGTCACCGACATACATCGCATCTTATGGCACTTTATCCGGGTTTCGGTATCGACAAGGGTATCGATGAGGATATTTACGATGCTGCAATTGTCTCCCTTGCCGACCGTGGCGATGTGGCAACGGGTTGGGCTAGAGCTTGGCGCATATCGCTTTGGGCGAGGGCGCGTGACAAGAAACGTGTCTATAATACATTGAGGGGCTTCGCGCACCGCACCACTAACCTTAACTATGATTGGAGTGGGGGTTTATATGACAATATGCTCGATGCGCACGCCACAAGTGTGTTCCAGATTGAGGGTAACTTCGGTGCTACTGCCGGTATTGCCGAGATGCTGTTGCAAAGCCGCCCCGACTCAATGGTGCTTATGCCGGCATTGCCGCGTGAGTGGCCCGATGGCGTTGTCAAGGGTTTGAAAACTATAGGCAATTTCGAGGTCGATGTGGAGTGGAGAAGCGGCAGGCCTGTAACCGTCTGCGTGGAATCGCATAGCGGTATGCCGTTGACAATTGCCTATCCTAAAATAGCCGAAGCCGCGATTTCAGCGCGGTCGGGCGATGCGCCAGATGTCACATATAACGGAAACAACTCTGTCTCTTTTGAAACGGTAAAGGGTGGTGTGTACCTGTTCGATTTTTCGAACCTGGAGTGGGAAGCCGAAGCATACGATTTTTATGAACCGCGTAACATTGGAACAAAGTCGCGCAACGACCGCAATGTTACAAAGATAGGCCTCACAAGCCCTTCAAAGGGAGTGCAGGAGTATTCACTTGCCGCCGGTGAGCAGTCGCAGGATTATCTGGACCTTGCCGGTGTGGACAACCCTGTCACTTTTGTTGCCGAGCCGGGTGAGATTGTTGAGCCGGACATTGTTGCCGGGGGAACCTGGAGACATCACTTTGTATATGTTGATTATGATTCCGGTGGCTTTTCGGCAGGCATCGCGGCAGGAAGCAACTGGGAACCGACAGGCGACCTTGTGTCCTACAGCTTCTACAACAATGATGCCGCAAGCGACGCCAACGGATGGAATAGCGTTGGTGACGAGATTAGCGGTGGCAACAGGAGCACGCCTCAATTGCCTGCTTTTACAGTTCCGGCAACTGATGGCGTCTACCGTTTGCGCTTCAAGCAGGATTGGAGCAACATCGACCCGCATGGCGATGCCGACGGCAAGTTCGGCGATTTCAAGGAGAATGGTGGGCAGATTATCGACGTCCTGCTCAAAGTGGGTAATCCCGACACCTGCATTGAGAATATGAAAGGTAAAAACAGAAAGGTGAAAACTGTATATGACCTCGCCGGCCGCAAGCTTGGGAGAATAGCATCTCCGGGTATCTACATTGCCGATGGCAAAAAGGTGCTTGTGAAGTGAACGACAGCGTTGTTGTCCAGGGAACAGCGAGGGAGTCCTGATAAATATCCCTCAATAACTCGTTTACACTATCTGCAGTGTGACTGCTTAAAGGAAGTGTAGGGGCTTGCCCGCACTTGTAAAAAATAAAAATTGACTGACTATGACTGAAAACAAACGCCTACTGTCGCTCGATGTGCTGCGTGGTTTCGATATTTTCTTGCTTGTAGCCCTGCAGCCAGTGCTGTTTGCTGTTCTAAGGCAACTCGACTGTGAGGCATTGAATGATACGCTTCTCTACCAACTTGACCATGCAGAGTGGGAGGGGATGAGAGTGTGGGACTTGGTGATGCCACTGTTCCTCTTTATGTCGGGTGTGACAATGCCATATTCGATGCCAAAGTACAGAGCGCAGAACGGCGACCTCAAGGTGTGGATGCGTGTCTTGAAACGCTTTATCTTGCTCTTTGTGCTTGGAATGGTGGTGCAGGGGAATCTCCTCGCACTGAACCCCGACGAAGTTTATCTTTACAGCAATACTCTGCAGGCTATTGCGGTGGGCTATCTGTTCACTGTGCCCATGGTTCTCTACTTGAAACCCAAGCAACAATTGATAGCGATTGCCGTGTTGCTCGTTCTCTATTCTGTTCCAATGCATTTGCATGGCGATTGGAGTGCGCAAGGGAATTGGGCTTGTGTCATAGATAAGGATATTCTTGGGCGTTTCCGTGACGGTAGTGTGCTTGCTGCCGACGGCAGTGTGCAGTTTGCCGCTTGGTACGATTACACTTGGCTTTGGAGCAGTCTTACATTCTGCTGCACAGTGGCACTCGGTAGCTTTGCCGGATACATGATTAAGAGTGGAAACAGTGACCGCAAGACTACTGCACGCAACTTGATGCTTGCCGGTGCAGTGTTTGTTGTTGCCGGTATGTTGATGGGGGCTGCCCAGCCTATAATCAAGCGTATATGGACAGCCAGTTTTACGCTCTACAGTGCCGGATGGTGCTATCTGTTGCTCGCGTTGTTCTATTGGTGGATTGATGTGAAAGGACATACCAAAGGGTGGGGGTGGTTGCTCTGCTTCGGTTGCAATGCCATAACGGCATATCTCATTGCCGAAGTAGTGGATTTTAGCAGCATCTCCCAATCTTTGCTCCATGGCACCAAGCAATATGTGGGTGAGTGGTACCCGGTGCTGCTCACGCTGAGCAAGAGTGTCTTCGTCTTCCTTATTTTGAAGGTGATGTACAGGGCGAAACTTTTCTTAAAGGTGTGAGGAAAAAATAAAAAAGTATCAACATGGTTTCATAAGCTCATGTTGATACTTTTTTTAGTGTTATTTGGATTCCAGTATTATCTTCCCATTATCTCTTTTTTCTTGATTTGGAATTCTTCTTCTGCTTTGTTTATTTTATATAAACACCGGATAATATTTCCTAATACAAAAAGAAAGGCAATGACTATCAAAATTGTTCTGTACTTGTTTTTCTTCTTTCCATGATTTAAATATTTGTAAATAAAAAGAAAACGGAGAGAGCTTTTCAACTTTCTCCGTTTCTGCGTACGCCATAACGAAATTTTCTCGACCAGGTTTTTAGAGGATTTAGAGAAGATTTGGGAGTTGCGTTACTATATACCCGACCCTAATAAACTTGAATACGCCAACTGTGATTGCGCTCCTTGTTCACGCTATAAAGGGTAAACCTTACAAGGTTGGTAATGGTATAAAATCCTAAAACAGCACTACGCCCCCTCTGTGGGGCGTTTTTATGTATGTAACCTCTTTCGCTTATCACAAAATCATTTTAGTAGTATAGGTAAAAACTGATTTTCATTTTACTGAAAAATATTTTTTCAAAAAAATAATACTTACTATTTACTCTTTTTCTACTTATGCTACTATTTATATATAAATAACATTCCAAAATAAATTTGTCATGAGAAAATTTAGAGAACTAAATGATGATACCAAGTTGCGTATCAGTCAAGGGTTGAAAAATCGCACATTGAGCGACAGCCACAAGCAAGCCATCAGCGATGGTATGCGTGCTTATTGGGCAACAATCCCCAATAAGCCAAGTGAAAATAACGAGAGTAAAAACCTATTTAATGATGAAAAGAGTATGTAAAAGACCTGTGATTATTGATGCTTTTACTGTTTGCTGTCAAGTGGAAAACAGTGTTTTATTCGAAAAAATTGCTTCGCTTCAATTTGGCGAAGTATTGGAATTTGAAGATTTCACTTTAACTCGTATTGATGGACGCTACTACAATTATGTAAACAGCATTACCTACAACGACTGTGGAGATATAAAAACCTTTGGGCAGTTGAAATTTGGTCTTAATAATGGTAACGATGAGGCCCATGACAATGGAAAGCCAAAGGCGTGGATAACAGTTGATAATGTTGCTCTCTATTCACAAGCAATTTCCTATTTGGGTTATATCTGCGAGATACTTCATTTGAATGTACACAACTTCACAACCATAGACCTTTGTAAAGACACTCCTTTTGATGTCAGTCGTACTTTGCATAGGTTATATAGAAACAAGAATATCACAACCATTCTCAATGGCAAGCGCATTACAAATCGTGATGAGGATAGACCCGAAATATCAAGGACTTTAAGCGGAAACCTCAACAAAGACAAATACCAAACCATCTATGTGAAACAGCGTAACGCCATTAGAGATAAGTCTGCTGGAGTTACCCTTAAAACATACGATAAACTTGCAGAGATACGAAACGCCTCCGAAAAGGAGTATATCCTCGACTATTACAACAACCCCACAAAACTATATCGTACAGAGGTGCATTTGAACAACGCAGAGATTAAAGAGTATTTGCTATCCCATAATATCGACCTCAACCCATATATGATGGATAACGCTGTCCTTGAAGCAATGTTTTTCGACTATCTTAATCGTGTTATACGCTTTCAAGATGGCAAGGAACAAATAACTTGGGAACAACTTTTGGGTGGCAAATCAGCGTGAAAAACATATTTCCCAAGTATATAACAACCCCCTCTGTCAATATCTATATATTTGATGTAACATGTTATAAACTAACATATCCGTATTAAATTAAAAATGTATCAAAGTAATCAATAAATAGACTACCTTGATACATTCTTTTTGTGTTATTCTAATCTAAAAGAATTTTTTGCCCTCTAACTTAAAATAATTTTCAGTTGCATTAGGTATATTCATTAAATCTACAATACTTCTTCTTGAAGAATATACATCAAAGATGTGCTCGCCTCCTTTGCCTTGTAAACATTTTTTTGATTTACGTTCAACCCAACCAGAACAAGACACTTCAAGGTTTTTGGCATACAAATCTCTAGTTAACGGTTTGTATTCATTGTGTTTGTATCCCCACCAAACTCGTATTAATAACTCATTATGGGTATGTTCTTCCCAACGTATTATAGTGTTTTTACCCAAAAGATTTATAATAATATGTCCATTTTCTTCTTTGGGTAGTTCTACTCCTACATAATTATTGTTTATTAAATAGTTTAGCGAATGCAGTAATAAATTTCTATACTTATGAAATTTTTCTTTTGAAGATATGTTCATGTTATTTTGTGGAGTTGATAGCGTGTGTTCATTATTGAATAAATCTTCTTCAACTGTATCTGTTTCATTTGTAGGGGCATCTTTATTTAAGGAATTGTCTTTAATTTTAATAGGTTCAGAAGTCGTACA
>JAZRGF010000015.1:0-21489 GCA_045644005.1 Bacteroidaceae bacterium
CTGTGTTGTCGTCGCACTGCACGAAGGTGGGCAGTGCGACGATTGCCAATAACGTATATGTCAGTCTTTTCCTTCTTTTTAGTATTGCAAATAAAGGGTAACGTGGCGTGTATTTATCAATCAAGCAACGCCGGTGTGGCATTGCTTGATAGTGGTGTTATTCCATTACTTTGTCATAGAAGTCATTGCATGACGCTACATACTCCTCGGCGCTGCAACGTGGCTGTATCGGCTTGCCGAGTGACTGGGCATAGTCGATAATCTCCTGTGGTATGTTGTCGCCGTTCACTATCACACCGTCGCAGTGTCTGATGGCCAGCTTTGCGTACTCTATGTATGATATTGGGGTGTTGATTCCGTCAATGGTTCCCTCGGGTGCATCCTGGTTGAAGAGCTTGGTGGGGAAGTTGTCGGGGAAATCGGTTGTGAAGTTCTCGTCATAGAGCGAAATGACAACCTTTGAGTCGCGGAACGATGGCTCTTCCTTGTGTGTGGTCTTTACATACAAGGGTACCAGTGCCGATATCCAGCCGTGGCAGTGGATTACCTCGGGGCACCAGCGCAGTTTCTTGACTGTCTCAAGGACGCCACGTGCAAAGAAGATAGCGCGCTCGTCATTGTCGCTGTAGTCATTGCCCTGCTCGTCGCTTGTCATTTGGCGGTTGTGGAAATAGTCGTCATTGTCAATGAAGTAGACCTGCATGCGGGCTGCCTGCAATGATGC
Organism: Bacteroidaceae bacterium; assembly: GCA_045644005.1. Classification (GTDB taxonomy): domain Bacteria; phylum Bacteroidota; class Bacteroidia; order Bacteroidales; family Bacteroidaceae; genus HGM04593. The sequence goes on from JAZRGF010000015.1 coordinate 725, forward strand.
CACCTTGATGATGAGCGGGTGGTCGGTATCGTCAATGATAAGGTTCATGCCCGACAGGCGGATGACTTCGTGCAACTGGTTGCGTCTTTCGTTTATGTTACCCCATTTGGGTGTGAATATTCTTATCTCCTTGCCAAGGTCCTGTGTTGCCTGGGGCAAGGTGCGGCCTATGGTTGACATAGGTGATTCAGGTACAAATGGTGTGATTTCCTGTGAAATAAATAGAATCTTGTTTGCTTTCATTGTTTTTGTGGCCACGAATATCTTTCGGGGAATGCAAAATTACGAAAAAAATGCCAAATGGGCAAATTGATTCTGGTTTTTAATGCTTTTTGTGACAATTAGTAACTGTTTTGCACGGTTTGTGCGGGTTTGTGTAATGTTTTTGCGGGCATGGTCGCACTTTCTTTTCATTGTTGCGCGGCTGTTGGATGGTTTTTGTGTGTAATATTTTTATTTTATTATTTCTTTTTATGCTTATTTGTTTGTTACTTTGCAGTCGCAAATGAAAAACAGGTTTTTGAATCAAAAACAGACATTAAAAAATGGAGGTAGTCGGTACTATTGCAGAGCTTAAAAGAGTGCTTGATGATTATCGTGCAGGGGGAAAAAGTATTGGTTTTGTCCCGACAATGGGTGCTCTTCATGCCGGGCATGCTTCGCTTGTGGAGCGTTCGGTAAAGGTGAATGATGTGACTGTTGTGAGTGTGTTTGTGAATCCCACACAGTTCAATGACAAGAATGACCTGAAGAATTATCCGCGTACGCTTGAGGCCGATTGTGCTTTGCTTGAGCGTGTGGGCGCTACGCTTGTCTTTGCTCCCACTGTGGAAGAGATGTATCCCACGGAGGATACACGTGAGTTCTCTTTTGCTCCGCTCGACACGGTGATGGAGGGTGCTTGCCGCCCCGGTCATTTCAATGGTGTGGCGCAGATTGTGAGCAAGCTGTTCTATGCGGTGGAGCCTCACAAGGCTTATTTTGGGGAAAAGGATTTTCAGCAGCTTGCGATTATACGTGAAATGGTGCGCCAGCTGGCGTTCGATGTTGAGATTGTGGGTTGTCCCATTGTGCGCGAGGAGGACGGCCTGGCTATGAGCAGCCGTAACACTTTGCTCTCCGAGGATGAGCGTGAGCGTGCCCTCACAATTTCAAGCACTCTGTTTGCGAGTGTTGATTTTGCAACGGTGAACTCCCTTGCCGCTACAAAGGCTTTTGTGGAGGAAATGATAAACGATACCGAGGGGCTTGAACTGGAGTATTACCAGATTGTTGATGGCAATACATTGCAGGAGATTGAGGAGTGGGGCGACAGTGATTATGTTGTGGGTTGCATTGCGCTGTTCTGCGGCAATGTGCGCTTGATTGATAATATTAAATATAAGGAGGCTAAGTAAGATGTTGCTTCAGATGCTAAAATCGAAAATTCATTGTGCTACCGTTACGGAGGCCAATCTTCATTATATGGGCAGTATTACCATTGACGAGGAGTTGATGGATGCTGCGGGTCTGCTTGAGGGTGAGCAGGTGCACGTTGTGAACAACAGCAACGGTGAACGCATTGTCACATATATAATAAAGGGTGAGCGTGGCTCGGGTGTGATTTGCCTTAACGGTGCGGCTGCTCACAAGTTCCAGCCGGGTGACGTTGCCATAATTATGGCCTATGCGACAATGACTCCCGAGGAGGCGGCGGTATTCAAGCCAAAGGTGATAATTCCGGACAGACACAACAGAATTTCGTGAAATTGACTAAAAAGCAAACTACTGCGTTATACGAACCCCCAAAATCCTCATTTACGTTTAGTAAACTGTGGTTTTTGGGGGTTCGCAGGCCTTGTATTTTATCTTTTTATTCAATTTTACAAAAACTAGCAAACATAAAAGGCGCTCTGAGCGCCTTTTATGTTTGGTGTACCTATGGTTTATTCCAAAACTACCAGCACTGCACCGTCGGCAACGGTGTCGCCCTTGGCAACGCGGATGTCGGTTACCTTTCCGTCGCGGTCGGCATTGATGTTGTTCTCCATCTTCATGGCCTCAAGTACAACAACGGTCTGGCCTTTTGCCACCGTGTCGCCAACGTTTACCTTTACGTCGATGATAACACCGGGAAGTGGGGTCTTGATTGCATGCCCGTCTACCGCTGCTGTTGCGGCGGCAGGTTTTGCCGCGGGTGCTGCTGCGGGTTTTGCGGCCACGGGCTGCACTTTTACCACGGGTTTCTCTTCAACGGGCTTTTCCCACTCTATGGTGTACTCCTCGCCATTGACGGTTACCTTGGCTGTTGTGTCCTTGACTTCGTTGATGGCAACATCGTACTTGTTGCCATTGATGGTATATTTGTATTCTTTCATGGTTGCAGTTTTATTTGTTGAGGTTGTTCCAATATTTGTTCACGTATGTTATGGTGAGCACGCCGCTCTCGTTGTCGTGGACATTGTCGCCCATGTATGCTGCAAGTGCCATTGATATTGCAGCAACGACTTCGCCGTTGATTCTGTTCTTTTCCATAATGTTCATGTTTAAAGTGGAATGTTGCCGTGTTTCTTCTTTGGAAGGTCCTGGCGTTTGCTCTCAAGCTGTGCAAGGGCACGTATTATGCGGAAACGTGTGTTGCGTGGCTCTATGATGTCGTCGATGTAGCCATACTTGGCAGCCTGGTATGGGTTTGCAAAGAGACGGTTGTATTCGGCCTCCTTCTCGGCAATGAATGCCTTGGGGTCTTCGGCTTCCTTGGCCTCCTTTGCATAGAGTACTTCGGCAGCGCCGGCAGCGCCCATTACGGCAATCTCAGCACTTGGCCAGGCGTAGTTGAGGTCGGCGCGCAGCTGCTTGCAGGCCATTACGATGTGTGAGCCGCCATAGGATTTGCGTAGGGTTACGGTCACCTTGGGCACTGTTGCCTCGCCGAAAGCGTAGAGCAACTTGGCACCGTGCAGGATGACGGCGCTGTACTCCTGGGCTGTGCCAGGCAGGAATCCCGGAACGTCGACAAGTGTGACAAGTGGGATGTTGAACGCGTCGCAGAAACGTACGAAGCGTGCGCCTTTACGCGATGAGTTGCAGTCGAGCACACCGGCGTATTTGCATGGTTGGTTGGCAACGATGCCTACCGACTTGCCGTTCATGCGTGCAAAACCCACAATGAGGTTCTGTGCGTAGTCGCGGTGTACCTCGAGGAACTCGCCGTTGTCGACAATCTCTGCAATCACGCGGTACATGTCATATGCCTGGTTGGGGTTGTCGGGGATTATGGTGTTGAGTATGTCGCTTGTGCGGTTGATGGGGTCGGTGCAGGGTACATCGGGGGCTGTCTCCATGTTGTTCTGGGGAATATAGCTCATGAGCTTGCGTATGAGTGCAAGGCCCTCTTCCTCGGTCTGTGCGGTGAAATGTGTAACGCCCGATTTGCTTGCATGTACACTGGCACCACCAAGTTCCTCCTGTGTCACAACCTCGCCAAGTACGGTCTTTACAACCTTTGGACCTGTGAGGAACATGTATGCTGTGCCCTCCATCATTATTGTGAAATCGGTGAGGGCGGGAGAGTAGACTGCGCCGCCGGCGCATGGGCCGAAGATGCCCGAAATCTGCGGTATCACGCCCGATGCCATGATGTTGCGCTGGAATATCTCGGCATATCCGGCAAGGGCGTTGATGCCCTCCTGGATGCGTGCGCCGCCGCTGTCGTTGATGCCGATGACGGGTGCGCCCACCTTCATTGCCATGTCCATCACTTTGCATATTTTCTGTGCCATCGTCTCGCTTAGCGAACCGCCGGTAACGGTGAAGTCCTGTGCAAAGACGTATACAAGGCGTCCTTCTATTGTGCCGCAACCTACCACAACGCCGTCGCCAAGGTACTGCTTTTTCTCCTGGCCGAAGTTGGTGCAACGGTGGGTAACGAACATGTCCATCTCTTCAAAGCTGCCTTTGTCGAGCAGCATGTCTATACGTTCGCGTGCGGTGTACTTGCCGCGTTCGTGCTGTTTCTCGATGGCTTTTTCTCCGCCGCCAAGGCGTGCTTTCGCGCGCATGGCAACCAGCTCTTTGATTTTTTCAAATTGCTTGCTCATAATATTCCATTTAAAGATGTTCCTGTATTTGTGGCTTACTGCTCACAAAGCTCGGTGAGTACTCCTTGTGTAGATTTGGGGTGAAGGAATGCTATCTTCAGCCCCTCGGCGCCGTTACGTGGCGCCTTGTCGATGGTGCGTATCTCTTTTTCTCCGCACTCGGCAAGTGCATTGGCTACACCGTCCTCCACCTTGTAGGCAATATGGTGTATGCCCTCGCCACGGTTCTCAATGAATTTTGCTATTGTGCTGTCGGGTGATGTGGCCTCCAGCAGCTCTATCTTTGTATCGCCTACCTTCAGGAAGGCTGTGCGTACCTTTTGGTCTTCAACAGTCTCTATGTTGTAACACTCAAAGCCCAATACTTGCTCGTAGTAGGGCAGGGCTTCTTCTATGCTTTTTACGGCAATTCCCAGGTGTTCGATTCTTGAAATCTTCATATCGCTATGTTTGTATTGTTTATCATGTGTCTTTGGGCGCTTATTGATTCTCGCTATTGCGAAGATACGCATTAAAAACGGAAAAGCAAGATTTTGCATATATTTTTTAGGTAATGTGGGTCGCGGGTAAAAGTAGCCGGCGTTTGTCGGTTGGTTGCTATGTGCCTTGCTGCTTGCCGGGGCTGTATATCTGCAGCCTGTATATAAAACGAGCAATCTCCCCATCAGTCCGATGGGGAGATTGCTCGTGAAGAGGCTTGGATGGCCTCTTGAATTTCTGTTTCAATTACTTGATGTCGGTCGTCTCTTTCATGTCGACCTCATTGCCGTTCTTGTCAATGAAATGATATTCAAGATAGGTCAACTTCTGGTCGGGTACGACTCTGATTCCCAGTCCGTATCTCAACTGCCATTTGCGGTAGAGTGAGACGATGCCTTTCTTTAGGTAGGCATCGATGTACGGATGCACGTGTAATTTAAATCGCTTGATTCCTGTGGTCTTTACCAAGGTCTCTATTTTACTCTCAAGTGTATCGGTAAACAGTACCGATGGCTGTATCTTGCCTTTTCCGTGGCACACGGGACAGCACTCTTCGACCTGCATGGATGTCGCGGGGCGTACTCGCTGGCGGGTTATCTGCATGAGGCCGAACTTGCTCAAGGGCAGGATGTTGTGCTTTGCCCTGTCGCGGCTCATGTTCTCAGTCATCCTTTCGTAGACCTTCTGGCGGTTCTCGGCCTTGTCCATGTCAATGAAGTCGACCACAATGATGCCGCCCATGTCGCGCAGACGTAGCTGGCGGGCAAGTTCGTCGGCTGCTCCCAGGTTTACCTCGAGCGCGTTTTCCTCTTGGTTGCTTGCGTTGTTGCGGGCTCTGTTGCCGCTATTCACATCAACAACGTGCAATGCCTCGGTGTGCTCAATGACCAGGTAGGCTCCGCCTTTGAACGAAACGATTTTTCCGAACGAGGATTTTATTTGTTTCGTTATTCCAAAGTGGTCGAAAATGGGCAACTCTCCGCGGTATAGCTTTATTATGTTTACGCTTTCGGGTGCTATGACCGAGACGTAATCTCTGATGCGCTTGTAAACCTCGACGTCGTTGACGTGTATGCTTTCATACGACGGGTTGAACAGGTCGCGGAGCAGTGCGAGGGTTCTGTCAGACTCCTCGTGCACCATTGTCGGTGGTTTGGTGCTCTTTTGCACCTTGCCCACGAGTGATTCCCAGTTGCTCACCAGTGAGCGCAGTTCGCTGTCAAGCTCGGCAACTTTCTTGCCTTCGGCAGCAGTGCGTACAATTATGCCGAAGTTTTTTGGTTTTATGCTTTGCAACAGTTGCTTGAGGCGTGTGCGCTCCTCGGGGGACTTGATTTTTGATGATACGGATACTTTGTCCTCAAAGGGTATCAGTATCAGGAAGCGGCCGGCAAATGAGAGTTCGCAGGTGAGCCTTGGTCCTTTGGTGTTGATGGGTTCCTTGGTTATCTGCACCAGTATCTCCTGTCCGGTCTGCAGCGCTTCGCTAATGTTGCCTTCCTTCTTCTTCTCGGGCATTATGGATGCCTTAGCAATGGGGAAGTTTTTTTTTCGGTCGCTTGTGATTTGTTTCAGATACTTCTGAAGAGAGTAAAATTGCGCGCCTAAATCAGTATAGTGCAGGAATGCTTCCTTTTCGGAACCGACATCTACAAAGCAGGCATTGAGCCCGGGCATTATCTTTTTTACGCGCCCGTGGTAGATGTTGCCTACTGAAAATGTCTCTGTCTGCTCCTCCTTCTGGAATTCTACCAATTGCTTCTCTTCTGTGATGGCAATGGAGACTGCCTGGGAGTGGACGTCTACAAATAGTTCGCTTGTCACAATACTGTTTCTTTTTTTGTGTGTCCGCTTACTTCAAGGCGGGACACGTTGCCTAATGGAGGGCTTGCCGTAGCAATTCTTTCCTTTAAAACAAAAAACAAACTTGAGGCTGTTGATACAATGCTTACAAGTTTGTTTTTTGTGCTTTGACAGACTGTTACTTACTTGCTCTTATGTCTGTTCTTTCTCAGTCTTTTTTTACGCTTGTGCGTAGACATTTTATGTCTTTTTTTCTTTTTTCCGCTTGGCATAAGTTTAAAATTTATTAATAGTTAATCACTCTTATTTCTTTACTTCGTTCATGAAAGTCTTGGCTGGCTTGAAAGCCGGAATGTTGTGCGCGGGGATGGTGATTGTCTTCTCCTTGTGGATGTCACGCGCTGTCTTCTCTGCTCTGTGTTTGATTATGAAACTGCCAAAGCCGCGAAGGTATACTGGCTCGTCGTTAATCAAAGAGGTCTTTACAGCCTCCATGAATGATTCAACAGTAGTTAAAACCACAGATTTCTCAATACCCGTCTTCTTTGCAATCTCATTAACAATCTCTGCTTTTGTCATCTTACTACAATTTTTTATTATTCAACGCTTCGGTTTTAATTTCGGGTTACAAATATATATCATTTTTTGCTTATACCGAAATTTATAAAGTTTTTTTTTGAGAAAACCTAATATTTTGGCTTTTCATCAGTTGAATAGGGCTTTTCGTCTGTGGCTTTTTGTTGTTTTCTCTTTTTTTTTGCGGTGCATGTGGCAAATTGCATCTTCAATATTTGACATGGCTGTGTATTTTTTGTAATTTTGCAACAAATATTTAAATAAGGAATTTATGTCTGTAAATAAAGTAATATTAATAGGTAATGTGGGCAAGGAACCCGATGTGCGTCATCTTGACCGCAATGTGGTTGTTGCCAATATGGTTTTGGCTACAACGGAGCGTGGTTACACACTGCAGAACGGTACTACTGTGCCCGAGCGTACAGAGTGGCATAATATTGTGCTTTGGGGCGGATTGGCCGAGGTGGCCGAGAAGTATGTGCACAAGGGTGACCGCATATATATCGAGGGCAAGATAAGGACCAATACATACGAGGACCAGAACGGTATACGCCGTTACAGGACCGAGATTCTTGCCGAGGCTATGGATATGCTCTCTTCAAAGGCTGCCGGTGTGGCTCCTGGTCAGGATGCTCCTGCCCAAGGAAATGGTTTCTAATTTAATCTGTTTGTTTTGGATATATTTTTTACTGCTTTTATGCAGGCAGCTGTGTCATCGTCGGCAAGTGTGTATTTGACAATGCCGTCGGCGGCTGCTGTTGTTGCGGCTTGCGTTGCCGCATTGTTGTTGTTGGGTTCGGCATTCGCGTCGGGCTCGGAGATAGCCTTTTTTTCGTTGACAAGGGAGAACCTCAATGATATGGCCGAAAGCAAGTCGGCAAGGGACAAGCGTGTCATTGAACTGCTGAAGGAGCCCGAGAGGTTGTTGGCAACAATTCTGATTGTCAATGACCTGGTAAATGTGGGCGTGGTAATGTTGCTGAACTTCTTCTTTATGGATGTGTTGCACTTTGCCCCCGGGACCGAGTGGCTGAAGTTCCTGTTGTTGACGGTGTTGCTTACCTTCCTGTTGTTGCTCTTTGGTGAGGTGATGCCCAAGATTTACTCAAAAAGCAATGTCGTGAAGTTTGCGAGGTTTGCTTCGGGAGGGTTCTCTCTGCTCTCGCGTCTGCTCTCGCCTTTTGCCAAGCTGCTGGTGCGTTCTACGGTGTTTGCACAGCGCATTGTGTCGAAGAAGAACCGTATGCTGTCGGTCGATGAACTGGAACAGGCTCTTGAACTTACCGATACAAAGGAGATCGGTGAGCAGAAGAATATGCTCGAGGGTATAATAAGGTTTGGTGATGAGACGGTGAAAAATATCATGACCTCGCGCCTGGATATGGTTATGCTTGATTTGCGTGCTCCCTATTCCGAGGTGCTGAAGTGTGCAGCCGAGAATGCCTATTCGCGTATTCCTGTGCATGGCAAGACACAGGATGACATCCGTGGTATATTGTATATAAAAGATTTGATACCGCATCTTAACCGTGGAGAGAATTTCCGTTGGCAGTCATTGATACGTCAGCCGTTCTTTGTGCCCGAAACAAAGAAGATAGATGATTTGCTTTGTGATTTCCAGACCGTAAAGGTGCATATGGCTGTGGTGGTCGATGAGTTCGGTGGTGTATCGGGGCTCATTACGCTCGAGGATATCATTGAGGAGATTGTGGGTGAAATAAATGACGAGTTCGATGAACCTGATTCTTCGTACGAGAAACTGGACGAGCATACATATATGTTTGACGGACGTACTTCGCTGTCCGATTTCTACAAGATTACCACGTTGGACGGCGAGGATTTCGAGGAGTTTGCAGGTGAGGCCGATACGCTTGCGGGTCTTTTGCTTGAGGTGAAGGGTGAGTTCCCTGTGCTTCACGAGGTTATTGTGTGCAACAATGTGTCGTTTGAGGTTGTCCAGAAGGACAAACATAGGATTGCCAAGATAAAGGCGGTGTTGCCTTCGGCGGTCGAGGATGCACCTGTGGAAGAGGAGGCTGAGTGATGCCTTTGACGGTGCTGCATGGTTGGGACGGTGTTGACGTCTGGTTGTGGAAAATAACCGAAACGACGGATGAATTGTCGTGCCTTGTGCCCGAGGAACAGGCTTTTTATGCCCGTGAGGCATTCGCATCGGTGAAACGTCGTGCCGAATGGCTCGCCGTACGTGCCATCTTGGCACTGAAGTTTGGCGGGCAGGTGCAAATTGTGTATGACGGCGCGGGAAAGCCATTGCTCGATGGCGTTGCCGGTTACGTGAGTGTTTCGCATACAAAGGGGTATGCGGTTGTCGCCTTTTCGCGTGATAGCGAGGTGGGGGTGGATGTTGAGCTGACGTCGCGCGATGTTTTGCCTGTTGCAGGGCGTTTTATGCCGGCGGAAGCGCTTGGCATGTATAGACCGGACGAAAGGAGCCGTGTGGCGCTGCTGAATTGGTGTGCCAAGGAGGCGCTTTTTAAGATTACGGGTGATTTGGGCGGTAATTTCAAGGAGAATATATCGGTTGGTAATTTTGAATTGAAAGCGTGCGGACGTCTTCCCCTTTCTTTGGTGGGAGTCGATTGCCCGGGTGAACCATTGTATGTTGCCGATTATTCTTTTAATGATGACTTGCTTGTGGTATTGTGTCGCAAACGGAGTGATGCGGAGTGACGGAAGTACCATGGTTTGTGTGAGAAGTTAGTTGAAGTGGCTTTATAATGATTTGATTATGATTACCGGAGTGGTTCGCAGTATTGTGGTAATGCTGACAGGTGTCTTGTTTATTTTCTGGAGCGAGAGCGTGGCAAATGTGTTCATCAGGTTGCTTGGTGTCTTCTTTTTTCTGCCGGCTTTTATGTCGATGGTGAAAATATATTTGTCAAAGGGACGGTCGAATGCTTTTTCTAAGCTTCTTGTCTCGACTGTTGATGTAGGAAGCATGGCGTTCGGCATATGGCTGATTATTGCTCCTGCCAGTTTTGAGAATCTGGTGGTGAAGTTTCTGGCTGTTGCGGCATTGCTATTTGCGGTGTTTCAGATTGTCACCATATTTGCGGCTCGCCGCAACTTTGCTATCTCCATGTGGGCGTTGCTTGTCCCGCTGTTGTTGATTGCTGGTGCAGTGGTGCTTTTTACCTCGTCGTTCCGTCCTTTGAAGGCTTTGTCGGTGCTGTTTGGCGCTGCTACCTTTATTTCGGGTGTTTTCGATATGGTGATATCGTTGAAACTAGCACGCGTGCCCGGAGGGACTGGCATGGATATCACTGTGTCTGATTGATACAGCGGCGTGTGCCGCCTTTTATTTCTTTGGATGAAAAGGGCAATTTTTTTGTCGTCGTTTTGAAAAAAAACAGCAACAATGTATGTTTTTAAATAAAAAAATGACAACTTTGCATTATGAATGAGATAAACGAATTCTTTCAGCAGTTGGTGTCGCAGATATCAATCCTTGAGATTGTGGTCAAGGGTGTGATTATCGGTATTGTGGCATCTGCTCCCATGGGGCCTGTCGGTGTGCTGTGTGTGCAGCGTACACTGAACAAGGGGCGCGCATATGGATTCGTGACCGGTACAGGAGCTGCGTTGAGTGATATCCTTTATGCCTTGCTCACCGGTTATGGTCTTTCATTCCTTTATGAGATAATAAATAACCAGACAGCCCTGTTCTGGATTCAGATAGTAGGTGCGGCAATAATGTTCATGTTCGGTTTGCATACGTTCCGTACCAACCCCATAAAAAACACACGCAATGTGAGCCGCAACAAGAGCAGCCTGTTGCAGAATGGTGTTACGGGATTTTTCATAACCCTGTCGAACCCTACCATTATATTGCTGTTCCTCGGCCTGTTCACACCGTTCAATTTCATGTTGCCCGAGCAGTCATTCTTCATGCAGTTCGTTGGTTACCTCTCGATTTTTGGCGGTGCGATGCTGTGGTGGTTCTTCATAACCTATGTGGTGAGTAAATTGAGGGTGCGTTTTGATGTGCGTGGAATAAGGGTTATCAATCGGATAATAGGTGCGGCTGTGATGCTTGGCTCGTTGATAGGTATGGTGCTTATCTATACAGGTGTATGGTCGCTGCATTAAATAACTGTTACTAAATTTTATTGTTTTGCTTGTTTCAAGAGAACTCAGGAAAAAGAATATAGCCGAGTATCTGCTATATATGTGGCAGGTGGAGGATTTACTCCGTGCCAATGAATTGTCGCTCGACAAAGTAAAGAGGAATATAGTTGAGCCATATGCCTTGCCCGATGAAGAGTCGGGCGAGTTGTTGCAGTGGTATGCCGATCTCATAGACATGATGCACCAGGAGGGTGTGAAGGAGAAGGGACATCTGCAGATAAACAAGAACATAATAATAAACATGTGCGACCTTCACCTGCGCCTTCTGAAGTCGTCAAAGGTCCCATTCTATTCGGCTGCCTATTTCAAGGCCTTGCCTTTTATCGTGGAGTTCCGCACCAAGAGCGAAGGAAGGGAGAAGAACGAACTCGAGAACTGCTTCGATGCGCTTTACATGGTGTGGATGATGAAGCTGCAGAGACGTGAGATAAACGAGGAGACCCTGAAGGCGACAGCCGAGATAAGTAAATTCATTTCAATGCTTTCGCTCTACTTCAAGGAGGACGAGGAGGGAAAGCTTGACCTTGAGAGTGAAGAGTAAACAAAACACGAAATATATAATTTGAAGATGAGTAATATACAGGAAGAGATTGGCCGTAGAAGAACGTTTGCGATTATTTCGCACCCTGATGCCGGTAAGACAACGCTGACCGAGAAACTTTTGCTTTTCGGTGGTCAGATTCAGGTTGCCGGTGCCGTAAAGTCCAACAAGATAAAGAAGACCGCGACATCGGACTGGATGGAGATTGAGAAACAGCGTGGTATTTCGGTGACAACATCGGTTATGGAGTTTGACTATAACGGATCCAAGACCAATATCCTTGATACTCCGGGTCACCAGGTTTTTGCCGAGGATACATTCCGCACTCTCACCGCTGTTGACAGTGTTATCATTGTGGTGGATAGTGCCAAGGGTGTTGAGACGCAGACCCGCAAGTTGATGTCGGTTTGCCGCATGCGCAACACTCCTGTAATTGTATATGTGAACAAGATGGACCGCGAGGGCCGCGACCCGTTCGAGTTACTCGACGAGCTTGAGACCGAGTTGCAGATTGCCGTACGTCCGCTAAGCTGGCCAATTGACCAAGGTGCACGTTTCAAGGGCGTATATAACATTTATGAGCAGAAACTCGACCTCTTCACACCCAACAAGCAGCGTGTGACCGAAAAGGTTGAGGTTGATATTGATAGCGAGGAACTTGACAAGAATATCGGCGAGGATCTGGCGTTCAAGTTGCGTAGTGACCTTGAACTTGTAGAGGGTGTGTACCCTGAGTTCAATGTGCAGGAGTATCTCGATGCCAAGGTGGCGCCTGTTTTCTTCGGATCGGCGTTGAACAACTTCGGTGTGCAGGAGCTGCTCGACTGCTTTGTGAAGATTGCCCCAAGTCCACGTCCCGTACAGGCGCTGGAACGCGTGGTGAATCCCGAGGACTCAAAGTTCACAGGTTTCATCTTCAAGATTACCGCAAACATTGACCCCAACCACCGTTCTTGTGTGGCATTCTGTAAGATATGTTCTGGCAAGTTCGTGCGCAACACCCCTTACCGCCACATACGTCTTGGCAAGGAGCTGCGTTTCTCTTCGCCCACACAGTTTATGGCACAGCGCAAGAGTACCGTTGAGGAGGCTTATCCCGGTGACATCATTGGTTTGCCCGATAACGGAGACTTCAAGATAGGTGACACACTTACCGAGGGCGAAATCCTGCACTTCAAGGGCTTGCCAAGCTTCTCGCCCGAGATGTTCAAATACATTGAGAATGCCGACCCCATGAAGACCAAGCAGCTTGCCAAGGGTATTGACCAGCTTATGGGCGAGGGTGTAGCACAGCTGTTCGTTAACCAGCACAATGGCCGCAAGCTCATTGGTACGGTGGGTCAGCTGCAGTTCGAGGTCATCCAGTACCGTCTTGAGAACGAGTATAATGCCAAGTGCCGTTGGGAGCCTGTGAGCCTCTACAAGGCCTGCTGGATTGAGAGCGATGACCCTGCTGAACTGGAGGCGTTCAAGAAACGTAAATACCAGTACATGGCAAAGGATATTGAGGGACGCGATGTGTTCCTGGCCGACAGCGGATATGTGCTGCAGATGGCGCAGAACGATTTCAAGTCAATACGTTTCCACTTTACAAGCGAATTCTAAAATTCTAAAAAGAGAAGAAGATGGGTACAATTGCCGATGAAGTTAAGAAGTGTAGCGAGGTGAGGGGCCAGGGTGGTGTGATACTCTATCCCACAGATACCGTATGGGGCATTGGTTGAGATGCAACGAATGCCGATGCCGTGAAGAGGGTTTTCGAGATAAAGAAGCGCTGCGACAGCAAGGCTTTGCTGTTGCTTGTGGACAGCGCCGACCGTCTTGCACGCTATGTGGGTACAGTGCCTGCCGTGGCGTGGGATTTGATAGAACTCACGGACAAACCGTTGACCATAATATATGACGGTGCACGTAACCTTGCTCCCAACCTCATTGCCGAGGATGGCAGTGTGGGGATAAGGGTGACAAGTGAACTTTTCTCAAAGGAACTTTGCTACCGCTTCCAGAAGGCTGTGGTTTCGACATCGGCCAACATCAGCGGTGAGGAGACTCCAAACAACTTCAGTGAAATAAGCCCCGAGATTATTAATGCCGTTGACTATGTCGTAGGTTACAAACAGCTGGAGAAGGGCAAGGCAAAGTCTTCGAGCATCATCAAACTTACTGAAAACGGAACAGTAACCATCATCAGGCAATGACAGGTGAGAAGAAGGAACCGGATCTCATAGACCGCTTCAACAGTTGGCGCGAGAGGCATTTTTCGCATAAGCAGTTTGTGCTTATGCTCAGTTTTCTTGTAGGTGTGCTTTCGGCTCTTGCTGCATATCTGCTGCATCATCTTATACACTTTATCCAGCATCTGCTCACCGGTGGTTTTGATGCGCATACATTCAACTGGCTCTATCTTGTCTTTCCTGTAATAGGTATTTTTATAACCGGTCTTTTCATACGTAAGGTTGTTCGCGATGACATAAGCCACGGTGTCACCAAGGTGCTCTATGCCATTTCGTGCCGCAAAGGACAGATTCGCAGCCACAATACCTGGTCGTCGTTGATTGCCAGTGGAATAACCATTGGTTTCGGTGGGTCGGTGGGAGCCGAGTCGCCCATTGTGATGACCGGCTCGGCCATTGGGTCGAACCTTGGTCAACTTTTCAGGATGGAGAAGAAGGTGATGATGCTGCTCATTGGTTGCGGTGCTGCCGGTGCGGTGTCGGGTATCTTCAAGGCTCCAATTACCGGTCTGGTGTTCGTGATTGAGGTGCTGATGATTGACCTCACGATGTCGTCGCTGCTTCCATTGCTCATTTCAAGTGTTACGGCGGCCACGCTCTCGTACATACTCATGGGTACAGAGACCATGTTCAAATTCAACATGGCCGAGGCTTTTGACCTTGCACGTGTTCCTTATGTGCTGCTGCTTGGTATTGTGTGCGGCCTGGTTTCGCTCTATTTTACAAAGGTGACAGTCACAATAGAGGGTTTCTTCAAGAGGTTCAAGAATCCATATGTGAGGCTGCTAATTGGCGGTGGTGCCTTGAGTGTACTCATTTTCCTTTTCCCTCCACTCTATGGCGAGGGGTATGAGACTATCAAGCAGTTGATTGACGGTTCTTCAGAGACTTCGGCAATGATACTCGAGAAATCACTTTTCTTTGACCATGCCCACCTGTTGCTGCTCTTCATGTTCCTGCTTGTCGTGTTCAAGGCTTTTGCTTCGACTGTTACCAACTGTGCAGGTGGATGTGGTGGTATCTTTGCTCCAAGCCTTTTCCTTGGTTGCGTGACGGGCTATCTCTTTGCGAGCCTGTGCAACATGACCGGCTTTGGGGTCAAGGGCATTGAGGAGAACTTTGCTCTCTTTGGGATGGCGGCATTGATGTCGGGTGTGTTCCATGCGCCATTGACCGGTGTTTTCCTTATCGCGGAGCTGACAGGCGGATATGACCTCTTCCTGCCGTTGATGATGGTCTCTGTGTCATCGTTCCTCACCGTAAGGCTCTTTGACAGCAACAATATCTACGCAGTGCGTCTTGCACAGCGCGGTGAGCTCATTACTCATCACAAGGATCATGCCGTGCTCACTACATTGAAGGTTGCCGATGTGGTAGAGAAGAACTTCCTGCCCGTCAGTCCCGAAATGGATTTGGGTGCTCTTACCTCTGTGGTGGCAAAGACAAAGCGCAACATATTCCCTGTGCTCAATGCAGCCAAGCATCTTGTGGGTGTCATATATCTTGATGACGTAAGGCATATTATGTTCCGTCAGGAGCTCTATCACCGTTATTCCGTTGCATCGCTCATGCGCGAGGTGCCCGAGAGGCTGAGCATAGAGGAGCCCATGGAGGTGGTGATGCGCAAGTTCGAGGAGACAAAGGCATGGAACCTGCCGGTTGAAGATATCACAGGCGAGTATATCGGTTTTATCTCCAAATCGGCCATATTCACGGCCTACCGTAATACATTGTTGGAATTTACATCAGATTGAGAAGATTATGCAGAATTTGAGAATAGTATATTTGGGAACACCCGACTTTGCGGTTGAACCTTTGCGCCGCTTGGTTGAGAAGCCGCGTTCTTGCGCTGAGTGCGGCTATGAGATAGTGGGTGTAGTTACAATGCCCGATAAGATGATTAACAAACGTGGCAACCAATTGCTCATGAGCCCGGTGAAGCAGTATGCCGTTGAGCAGGGATTGCCGGTGCTGCAGCCCGAGTCGCTCAAGGATGAGGCTTTCCTGAGTGCCTTGCATGCGTGGGGTGCCGATTTGCAGATTGTCGTGGCTTTCCGTATGCTCCCCGAGAGCGTGTGGAACATGCCGCGTCTGGGTACATTCAACCTCCACGCATCGTTGTTACCGCAGTATCGTGGTGCTGCTCCAATCAACTGGGCTATCATCAACGGCGACAAAGAGACTGGTGTCACAACATTCTTCCTCAAGCATGAGATTGATACCGGTGATGTCATCTATCGCGATGTTGTTGCCATTGAGGAGCGCGACAATGCCGGCACTTTGCACGACAAGCTCATGTTACAGGGTGGCGAAACTGTGTTGCGTACTGTTGAAGCCATTGTAAACGGTTGTGTAACAGCCATAGCGCAGGATGACATGACAGCGGGTGAACTGCGCCCGGCCCCGAAGATTTTCCGCGATACTTGCCACATCGACTGGCAGGGTAGTGTGGACAGCATCTATAACTTTGTGCGCGGTATGTCGCCATATCCGGCAGCATGGTGCGAACTTGTCAATGCAAACGATGAGGTTGTCGCTCTGAAAGTATATGCCGTGTCAAAGGAGTCTGCGCAGCACAGCAAGGCTGCAGGTACCATTGTTACCGACGGCAAGAACTACATCAAGGTGGCGGTTGACGGTGGATATGTGTCGCTTGATGAGGTGCAGCTGGCGGGCAAGAAACGCATGCCGGTGGCCGACCTTCTGCGCGGTTTCTCCATTGAGGGTGCCAAGTGTATAAAATGACACAAATGACAATGAAATGATATGATATTGCGGGGCTGCAACGTTTGCAGCCCCGCAATATTGTACAAAGAATGCGCTTTTTTGTCAAAAAATTTGGATTTAAGACAATATTTTATTTCCTTTGTGCCGTTAAATCAATCAATAATCTAAAAACCTGTACGCCTATAGAAAAATCTCTACTTCAATTTTATAATAGTAGACATAATGGATAAATTAAAGCAGATGGCCGATGATGCATTGGTCACACTTTATTTGGAAGGCAATAATTCAGCATTCGACGTTTTGCTGAACCGTCATAAGGACAGGTTGTTCAACTACATATTTTTTATAGTACGTTCAAAGGAGGTGGCAGAGGACATCTTCCAGGAGACATTTGTCAAGGCTATCGTAACCTTGCAGCAAGGACGTTATACCAATGACGGCAAGTTTGCGGCATGGATAACACGCATTGCGCATAACCTTGTCATTGACCAGTTCCGCATTGAGAGGAACGAGAATGCCATTTCCAATGACGAGGCGGAGTTTGACCTTCTCAATGATGCAAGGCTTTCCGAGGGTACAGTGGAGAACCGTATGGTCAACGACCAGGTGCTTGCCGATGTGCGTATGCTCGTTGATGAACTGCCCGATTGCCAGCGCGAGGTGGTCTTCATGCGTTACTATCAGGACATGTCATTCAAGGATATTGCCGACATCACAGGAGTGAGCATAAACACCGCGCTCGGACGCATGCGCTATGCTATCATGAACATGCGCCGCATTGCTGCCGAGAAGAACGTCTCTCTGGTGCTCGAGTAATATAAACAGGAACATACAGGGTATATCCCGCAAAGAAAATTTTCTTTGCGGGATATACTATTTTATAAATCCGTGCGTTTATATAACAGAACAAAATGAAAATGCCTATGGATAAAACTTCTACTCCTGAATTAATGATTGACGCTACTGTTATCAAACAGGCTCTTAAAAAAGAGAAATTTCCCAAGCCGAGCATCTCCTCGCTCGAATTCCTCAAGAATTTTGCAAGGAACTTCAGGGTGCAGCAGGGCATTGACGGCGATATAAGAGAAATGGTACTCAATTGAGCATTATGGAGCGACAAACAATGTCGCTCCTTTTTATTTGTGGGTATTATATATTTTTAAGAGAAAATAGGAAGTTGTAACTCCTGTTGTTAAAACCGTTTTTTGTAAATTTGCATTTATTGAATGAATAATGATAGGAAATGCGTAAAAGAGACTCATATTTGGCCGGATGCCTGTCGAATGATTCGGCCGAGGTAAAAAACGGAATAGGCAAGAATATTATACCTCCTCCTGAAAAAGAACCGCTGTGGAAGCAGTATCTCGAGAAGTTCAAGGATCCCATAATCATAGTCCTTCTTGTAGTGTTCTTCTTTTCGGTGGCTGTTGCAATATACGAGATTTTCTGGATGGGCAAGGGATGGTCTATCCTCTTGGAGCCTTCGGGTGTGCTCACAGCGTTGTTGCTGGCTACGGGTGTAGGCTTCATATTCGAGGTGAACGCCGGCAGGGAGTTCGAAATCCTCAACAAGGTGAAGGATGAACGTCCGGTGAAAGTCTTTCGCCGCCACGGTAGTAACCCCATCCCGAATGTGGTGATGATTCAGAAGCAGGATGTGGTGGTTGGTGATATTGTGAAACTTGAGAGCGGCGATGAGATTCCTGCCGATGGCCTCCTGCTTGAAGCGACATCGTTGCGCATTGATGAATCCAATTTTACAGGTGAGCTCTATGCGAACAAGAGTGCCGATGAGGCTGAATTCGATGCCGATGCCACTTATCCTACAAACTTTCTGTTGCGTGGCTCTACTGTAATAGAGGGAAACGGTGTGTTCAGGGTTACAGCAACCGGCATGGATACCGAGGAGGGAAAAGGTGTTGCGCGCACACAGGAGGGCAGCGATGTCGAAACCCCTCTTAACAGACAACTTTCGCAGCTTGGAAAAGCCATTTCAATTACAAGCTTTGTCATTGCGGCATTGATTGTGGTGGGGCGAATGATATATTTCTTTTTCTTTGACGGCGATACTTCCAACAATTACAGCTTCATAGAGATTGCCGAGTTTGTGCTTGCCTCAATAATGATTGCCGTTACACTTATTGTTGTGGCGGTGCCCGAGGGTTTGCCAATGAGCGTGACGGTGAGCCTGGCACTGAGCATGCGAAAGATGCTCAAGGAGAATAACCTCGTGCGCAAGTTGCATGCCTGCGAGACAATGGGCGCGGCAACAGTAATCTGTACCGACAAGACTGGTACACTTACAATGAACCGCATGACAGTTGTGGAGACCGATTTCTATGGCGGCTCCGAGGAACTTGAACTCATACGCCGCAACATGGCAATCAACGCCACGGCCGAGGTGTATGTGGACGAGGATGGCGAACTGGTTACCATTGGCAACCCTACGGAAGTGGCATTGCTCAAGTGGATGCATAAGAATGGTCCCGATTATGATGTCTACAGGAGAAATGCGGCGGATGTGAAGCAGGTTCCGTTCTCAACAGAGACCAAATATATGCAGACTACTGCGGTGATGCAGGAGGGTGAGTCACCAATAAGGTTCATCAAGGGAGCGCCGGAGATTGTGCTTGGCATGTGCGATGCCATTGCGGGTGGCGAAACAAAGCTGCATATAGAAAAGACTCTTCAGCTCTATCAGGGCAAGGCTATGCGTACTCTTGCTTTTGCATGCCAACGTTTGGACGAGGGTGGCGCAAATGAAACTATCTTTTTAGGTATTGTGGGTATTGCCGACCCTGTGCGTGAGGATGTCAAGGAGGCTATCCGCATATGCAAGGATAATGCCGGGGTGCGTGTAATCATTGTTACCGGCGATACACCGGGTACTGCAAACGAGATTGGTCGCCAGATAGGTCTGTTGGGCGATGGTGAGGAGATGCAGACTATTACCGGCCCGGAATTTGCAGCAATGAGTGATGATGCGGCCAAGGAACTTCTGCGCAACAGGGGCTTCAAGATAATATCACGTGCCCGCCCCGATGACAAGGCTCGCTTGGTGATGCTGTTGCAGGCAATAGGTGAGGTGGTGGCCGTTACCGGTGACGGAACCAATGACGCACCGGCATTGAGTAAGGCGCAGGTTGGCCTCTCGATGGGCGATGGAACTTCAAGAGCCAAGGAGGCCAGCGATATCACCATCATAGACAACTCTTTCTCAAGCATCAACAAGGCTATTATGTGGGGGCGTTCGCTCTATCTCAATATTCGCCGTTTCATTGTCTTCCAGATGACAATCAATGTATGCGCCTGCCTCATTGTTTTGTTGGGCTCGTTCATTGGTCTTGATTCGCCATTGACTGTGACGCAGATGTTGTGGGTGAACCTTATTATGGATACTTTTGCGGCAATGGCGCTTTCGTCGCTGCCGGCCGACAAGGGTGTGTTGTTCGACAAACCGCGTGACCCTGACAGCCACATTATTGACCGACGCATGCTCTGCCGCATTGTCGGGGTGGGACTCCTGTTCTTTGTTCTTTTGGCGGGGTTGTGGCAGCTGTTGTGGCATACAAACATATCTTCAGTCAGCGACCTGCTGTCAATGGATTCATTCAGATTGTTCTTTGCCGGTTTCTCTGATATGCAAAAGGTGAAAAGTCATTTGAGCGGCTATGAACTGGGCGTGTTCTTCTCGATATTCGTCATGCTGCAGTTCTGGAATCTTTTCAACGCGAAATATTTCCGTACAGACAGGAGCTTGTTGCAGGATGTCGTAGGGGTGTTTACTGACCCCAAATCCGTGAGGGAATCGTACAGCGCCGGTTTCTTGTGGATTGTATTTGCAATATTAGTTGGTCAGGTTCTTATTGTGACTTATGCAGGTGCCATGTTCAATGTGGCTCCGTTGACCCTTGCCGATTGGGGATGGATTCTGCTCATCACCTCGCCGGTGTTGCTGGTGGCGGATGTGATTCGTCTTGTATGGAACTTGATGAAAAAGAGAAAGGCATAAGCCTCTCCTGTTATAGTTAATGCCTGCTGAAAACAGCGGGCATTTTTTTGTACTACAGACATGGAACCGTATATGGGAAGTATGGGCTCAGTAGAAATTTAGTGTGGATAAGCATATAAATTAAAAATTATGAAAGTAAGATATTGAGGAATGGTCGCAAAAAA
>JAZRGF010000016.1:0-1811 GCA_045644005.1 Bacteroidaceae bacterium
CGCTCGCCGACATCGGAATTAACATTCCGAAGTAGAAAACTCCGCTCGTCGGACAGAATGCCAAGGCAAAGAGTACACCCAACATCAACGCACCAAATCCACCTCGTTGAGCCAACCCTTCGCCCTTATTACCAAAGCCGAATGACGGCAGATTTAGTCGGTTGCCAAATAGCATAAACAGACCGATAAGCAACAAGGCAGGAGGTAGAATCAACTCGCCATAAGTGGCAATAAACTTTTGAATGCCAAATACGCTCGCACCGCTTCTTAAAATTGCAATCAACACCACACCAAGCAGCGTGTAGGCAATCGTGCGACCCAAAGTGTAGAGCAAGCCTTGCACAAACACCCCTTTTGAGCTCTCGATATGCTTGCCAATATAGCCGATGGCTGCGATATTGGTTGCTAACGGACAAGGCGAAAGTGCCGTGAGCAGGCCAAGTGTGAATGCTGTAAATACCGGTGTTGTTGAATTTTCCAACATTGATTGTAACCACTCCATAGCATCAGTTGTTAAGCATTTCTGTTACTATTTCTTGCAAACCTGTCTTGAACTTGTCGGGGGCACTACGGGCTTTACCAAAAGCAAATTCGGTAAGGTTTGTTGCACTCTCATTTCCGCTTTTATCGTAATCAACGAGAATAAGTGATGACCAACTAACCTCGTAACGCTCGGCAAGGGCCTCCTCCTTGCTAATATCCACCGAGCGAAATACCAACTTGCCGCTTTTCAACGGCTCGGCATAATCCACCTCTAACAACTCCTTGGCGTTCTTCTCAATTGCCATACAAGTCGCACAACGCTGTGTTCCGTGGAAGTACAGCACCTCCACCACATCTTTTTTCGTTTGCTGATTTACGGCTACACTTTCTTGCTTGTCACTAGAACAAGCCACCGCACCCCCACATAGGATAAGAATTAATAAACCTTTTTTCATAATGTTTAATTTTATATTGTTTGTAATTCGTAAAACAACGAACATGTATCGCGAAAATAAAGGCTGAATAATTCAACCTTTTATTCAACTATTTGCAACAGGCTGTTTTCTTGCAGGCACAGTCATCAAAGAACTCGCTGAATAGTGACTTTGCCAGTTGCCAATTCTCTCTATTGATGCAATATCTGACCTTTGGTGTTTCAACTTCGCCTTGTATTAGGCCTGCATCTTTCAGTTCCTTCAAATGTTGCGATACGGTAGCCTTTGCTATGGGCAACTCCTCATGTATGTCACCAAAATAGCATGTGGTTTGCTTGGCAAGGAACTGCAGTATCGCAATACGAGCCGGATGACCCATTGCTTTTGCAAAACGTGCGACTTGCTCTTGCTTGACCGAATAATCTTTGTTTGCCATGCCTATATATCGTTTGTTGTTCGCAAATTTACGAATAAATAAAAAATCTGCAAAACAAATGCAGATTTTTTTATGTTGGAGTATTATCTATAGTTGGTATCCTTTATAATAAGGCTATAAATGGAAACCTTTACATTCCAAAACAGCAACTTATGTAGCCGTAGTACAGGTTATCCTGTCCGTCGGCGCTTGGGATGCTCATCCTGAAGTTGGGCGCTATCTTCACATATTTGCCAAGCTTGAACTGTGCGCCGGCAATGATGGCAACCTCGTCATTATCCTTGTTCCAGTCGTTGCTCGACATCAGTCCGTCTGCGCGTGCATAGAGGTCGAGCCAACTGTTGATGGTGCCGGTTGCATACATTGAGAAACCGTAGAGGTTATGCCCCTCTACACGGCGGTTGTTGCGCATTATGTTATATTCCACGGCAACTGAAAAATACTTGTGCTTGTAGCCG
>JAZRGF010000017.1:0-3202 GCA_045644005.1 Bacteroidaceae bacterium
CTTTTACAGCGACAACGCGGACGAGCGTTGTTTGCGACAACGGGAGCTTTAGCTCCCCAAAGGAGTGCGACAAAGTCGCCTCAAAGCCGAGGTTCAAGCGCACGAAGTGCGGTTAAAGGTCAAATCGGAAAACTTGAGTGGGCGGAAAATTATTTACGCATGAAATAGAAACAAGATTATGAAAAAGTTATTTTCTCTGTTGTTTATTGTCTTTGTGGCAATTGGTTTTATTGCTTGCAAAGGCAATAATGAAAAGTCTGCGTCTATTGTTTATAATGTCGGTGATTACTACAACGATGGCGTCAAGGAGGGCATTGTATTTCAGGTGTCCGAAGACGGCAAGCACGGCAAGATTGTAAGTGTTGAAGAGAGTGACGAACAGTGGGCTATAGATCCTGTATATAAGAGCGGCACAGCTGTAACATCAAGAGAAGATGGCTTGTTCAATATGAATAAGATTAAGGAACAGCCCGATTGGGAAAACAATTATCCTGCCTTTGCTTGGTGTGCCTGTTTGGGTGCAGATTGGTACTTGCCTGCAGAAGTGGAACTTTATTTGATTTTTGAAAACAGAAATATAATAAATTGCGAATTGGATAAAAGAGGGTATGATAAAATTGAAGGTTATTGCTATTGGTCATCAACGGAGTATAGCACGTTTTTCGCGTGGCTTGTCGGTATGAATGATGGAGGCTCCTTCAACCTCAATAAGTACCTCAACTACTATGTTCGCGCTGTAGCAACTTTTTGATTAATAGTTTGAACTTGTAGGGGTAGATTGGCGTGTCTACCCTTTTTTTACGTCCATTTACTTGAACTCCAACACTCCTCCCTCCATAATATCCTTGTGCGTTATTGCCGTGCCTTTTATGCGCTTGCCGTTGAGGTAAAGTTTAGGGTTTCTCTTTTTTTTAGATTCTTCACTACGTTCAGAATGACATACCTTTTTGTCATTCCGATGAAGCGTAGCGACTGAGGAATCTATTTCTTTTGTTTTTTTTTGAGACTCTTCGCTTTGCTCAGACGTGTTGTTGATGGCTTTGCCCGAAAAATGACAGGTAATTGTAAACTCCTTTCCATCGGCAAGGTGCAGTTTCATCTCGGGGAACAGCGGCATGCCAAGTTCGTACTCTCCGCCACAGGGATTGACGGGGTAGAATCCCATTGCGCTCATCACATACCATGCCGACATCTGTCCGCAATCCTCGTTGCCACAAATGCCGTCGGGCGTGTTGCGGTACATCTCCTTCATAATCTGAAGTACATATTGCCTTGTCTTGCCGGGCTTGCCAATGTGGTTGAACAGGTAAGCCACGTGGTGGCTTGGCTCGTTGCCGTGGGCATACTGGCCAATCATTCCGGTGCTGAAGATGGGCAACTCGTCGTTTTCGCTTGGTGAATAGGTGAACATGCTGTCAAGCTTCTGTTCAAAACGTTTCTTGCCCATCAATTCTATAAGCCCATCGATATCATGCTGCACGCTCCACATATAGTGCCATGCATTGCTCTCGCAAATGTGCGGGGTATATTCGTCGGGGCTGAACTGTGGCTGGAACTCTCCCTTGCTGTCGCGTGGCTGCATGAATGTGGTTGCGCGGTTGTACTGGTTGCGCCAGTTTTCAGCGCGTCCGTAAAACACGGCGGCAATGCTGTCATGCCCCATGGCTTTTGCCATACGTGCTATGCAGTAGTCGTCATAGGCATACTCCAGGGTGCGCGACATTGCCCAATTGTCGGCATTGTAGGGGTCGACGACATCATATGGCACGTAGCCGTTTTCCTTGTAGAACCCAATGCCGCGGTATTCGTCGCTGTTGGCGGTCGCTACACATGCGGCAAGTGCCTTTTCGGCATCAAAGCCGGTGAAACCTTTGAGGTAGGCATCGGCAATCACAGGCACCGAGTGGTAGCCAATCATCATGTCGGTCTCGCTTCCCCACATGTTCCACACCGGCAAGCGGCCGTGTTGCTCATAGTGGGCGATGAACGAGTTTACCATGTCATCGACCAGTTCGGGTGCAGTGTATGTGAAAAGTGGGTGCGCTGCGCGGTATGTGTCCCACAACGAGAATGTCGAGTAGTTCATCCAGCCGTCGGTGGTGTGGTTCTGCTTGTCAGCACCACGGTACTTGCCGTCGACATCGCAAAAGAGAGTGGGGGCAATCATGGTGCGGTAGAGTGCTGTGTAGAAGCATACACGCTCGTCGTGTGTGCCGCCTTTCACCTCAATGCGAGACAGCCGATTGTTCCAATGTTCTTGTGTCGTGGTGCGGTAAAGGTCGAAATCGTTGTGCGGTGCCTCGGCGGCAAGGTTCTTTGCCGCGCCCTCAAGCCCTGTGCCCGAGAGTGCCGTTGTGACTGTGAGTTCCCTGTCATTGTCAAGGGCAAAGGTCATTGTTGCCACGCCGGGCATAATCCATATATTGCCGTCGCGTATGACTTGTATTGAATCGCACTTGAATGATGCTATTGGTCTTGAAAAGCGTGTGCGGAAATAGACCTCCTGGCCGCGTGCCCAGCCGTTGGAGTGGCGGTAGCCCTCGATGGTGCAGCTGTCGACAATTGCAATGTGTGTGGCTTGTGTGGAATCCCAGTTGGTGGCCTTGCCCAGGTTCAGCATCACGGTGGCGGTGTCGGTGGGGTAGGTGTATCGCTGCACGCCGCAACGCTCGGTGGCGGTGAGTTCCACATCTATGCCATAGCTGTCCAGGTGCACCCGGTAATATCCTGCCTCGCACTCCTCGCGGTTGTGGTTGAACATTGAGTGTACGCCCAATGGCTTTGCTGCAACCTTCAGCGGGTTGGTGACCGGCAGGAAACTGATATCGTAGAGGTCGCCGGCTCCTGTACCGCTCAAATGGGTGTGACTGAACCCTGCGATTGTGCTGTCGGGGTAGAAATATCCTGCAATCCAGTCCCACCCGGGCTGTCCGTTGTCGGGGCTCAGCTGCACCATGCCAAACGGTGCCTGCGCTCCGGGGTATACATTGCCCTTTCCGTCAGTGCCTATGAGTGGGTTGACCAGCTTTGCATAATTGATTGTCTGTGCCGTTGCTGCAAAAACAAGCAGGGCAATGCATATGGTTGAAAGTATCTTTTTCATAGTAATGGAGTTGTTGATGCGAAGATAACAAAAAAAGAAAAACGAGGCAAACACCTCGTTTTTACTGTTTATTTATTGCTGTTTCTCAAAATGGAATGG
>JAZRGF010000018.1:0-2982 GCA_045644005.1 Bacteroidaceae bacterium
ATGGTCTCGCCACCAACGCCACTGCTTTGCGATAGTGAGAACCAGTCGTCGGAAACTGCGGCACTCCAACTGTCGGGAACTGTGATTACCAGCTCCTTCTGTGATGATTCCCAACCGAATTCAAGGCTGCGGTCGCCCAAATCGGTAACTACTCCGTTTTGAGTAACCGTAATATTCTTATATATTGTAAGTCCCTCAATTCCTATGCGCAATGTTGCACTGCGAGAATTCAAGGATTTGTTCTCGTTTGCCTGCAGGGTAATCTCCGTACTACCCTTATTACCCTGCGCGGGAGTGACGGCGAGCCACTCTGGGCATGAGAGGAGAGCCCAGGCAATATTGGAATTCACAGTGAGCGTTTGCTTGGAGCCACCATCGGCTGCAAAATTCTTGAGCGAACCATTGACGTTCAACGATACACCCTCCTGTGAAACGGGAATTGCCAGTTTCTGTTCAGAACCGATTTTCACATAGACAAAACCGCTACGCGCTGATGTCGATTTGTTGGCAAGTGCAGAGATTTTAAGCTCTACCTTGCCGCCGACACCACTTGTGGGAGTAACAGTAAGCCATGATGTCGCCGAGGAGCTTGCATTCCAAGTCACGTCGGCTTCTATGTCAATGCTTTTTGTGCCGCCGTCTACTGTAAATGTCACAGTCTCGGTGCTGCCTGTTACACCGCCCTCGCTCTGCACTGCGCTGATGGTGGCAAGCGCTTGGGTTGTACCCACACGGCGCAGGGTTATGGTTGCCGTGCGCGAACCGTCCGTGCTATTCTCCCCCGCTGTTACCAAGAGGGTTGCTGCATCGGTCTTTGACAAAGTTACCCACGTGGCACTGCAAACAGTTTCCCACTCAACATTTGAACTCACTACAACAGTTGCCTGCGCTGCCTGTGGAGTAAAAGAGAGCGTAGTGCGGTCAACACCTATATACACTTTTGCAGCCTCCTGACTCACAACAATATCCTTGCAGAAGTCATACTTTTCAGTTGTTGACCTCAGTTGAAGCTGCGCCACACGAGCATTATCGACGTCATTGCAGGCTCCGGCCGTTACCGTAACGGTTGCTGCACCCTCACCGCTTGTCGGCGATACAGTGAGCCACGATGGGGCGCCTGTGAGTTCCCATGATACATTCTGTGATTCAATGGAGAGCTGCGCGGTCTCACCTTGTGCCAAGAATGAGATTGCGCTTTTATCTACATTGAGTACACAAGGGACATCGGCCAGTTGACCACCCGATGGCAACCTGTCCTCGGCACACGATGCTGCCAATATAATATGCAGCAGACAATATAATAGATGTCTTATGTTTTTCATATCACACATTCAATCAAATTCAAAAATAGAAATAGATTCCCAAACGCACATTAAAGCCACTTGCCCAGCCATTTATGCGGGAAGATACAGCTGTCAGTTCCTCAAAGAGGGGGCTCTTGCTCAATGCAATGCCATATTCGGGAGTAAGGCTTACACCAACAAAACGGGCCAAGGCACACTCGCAGCGTGCACCGAACGATGCAGTCAAGGCGCTTGCCGACACATTGTCACTCCTCACCGAGAGGGCACCTACACCAAGCTGTGGCGTTACACGGAAGCGCGTACCAAGCATTATGCCGTAACCGACCCGGCCACCAAATGCTGTGGCCATGATCCGTTCCTCTTCGGGGGCCTGCCCAACGGTATAATTTACATAGACAGGTGCTTTAGAGAGACCAAACAAGCCATAGGCCTCAACGTTTACATTATATATATAACCACCTGCTGCAGCGCCGACACCCATAAGATAGCCAAACTGCCCGGCAACATCAACATAACCGCTGTTCTTTTTCTGATACTGGCGTTTGAGGGTGTAGCAGACATTTGGGCTTGAGCTGGAGAGGTGTACACGTTGGTTGAACTCCCTGTAACCATCCTTTATTATGCGCAAGTCGTAGTCACCCGATGTCATCTCGGCACTATAGGGTGTCATTCCCGAATATTTGCCGTTGATATATAATTTTGCACCCTCGGGGGTTGTGGATATTGTCATAAGCGAAATATTGTCCAATGTCACCTCCTTTTCCACCACCTCATTCTCGGCTATATCCACAGTGAATTTCGTGCTATTGTAGTTTGTCTTTGAGAGCGTGACAGTGTGCTCACCAATTATAAGACCATCAATGGTGCCTGGAGTGACACCACACTCCTTGCCATCGATGACAATGCTGGCACCAAGAGGTTTCGATATCAGCACAAGCGTTCCCACAATTGGTGTGGGGGATTTAAGGCGCACTGTCTGTTCACCGCCATCCTTGATGGTTATGCTCTCGCGCACGCTCTTGTGCTTCTCTTTCCTGCACTCAACGCTGTAAGTACCGACATTGAGCACACCGCTCCAAGAGCCGGTACCCTTCTTCTCATCATCAATGTATATATCCACACCCTCAGCGGCCTCCAATGTGACAGTCGAGAAATTGGGGCGCAGGGTAACGTTCTCCACATGTATACCCTTGCTCTCATTGGGTTCTACGCGACCTTCGCTCTTGTGGTAATTTTCGGTATGTATTTCATAGATATATGTGCCAAGCTCTATATTCTTTGCCACCGAACCCTCGTCGTCGGTCATACCAAAAAGCTGGAACTGCGCACCGGGGGCGATGCTCTTGTACATGACGGTAGCCTTTACGCCCTGCGGTTTTATGTTGAACTGCAGAATCTCGCGGTACACGGGGAGCGCCTCGGCAGTGAGCACCATTTCGTAGACTTTGCCGGGCTGCACGGTGGTGTTGAGTTCATATTTTACGGTCTTGTAACCATCGCGGCGGATGGTGGCACGCATGGCGTTGCGCTGCACATATACCCACACCTCGCCGTCGACCTGTTTCACACGGCTCTCGCACAAGCCGAAGTCGAACGAATAGGCACGCAAGTCATCGCCGGCGTTGTTCGACACCAGTTTTATGATTGAGAAGAGGTCGCCGTTGCCGTCCACAATCTT
>JAZRGF010000019.1:0-9500 GCA_045644005.1 Bacteroidaceae bacterium
CTCGAACCATTTGTTATATCCCTGCATCCAACCGAAATCGTTGTTGGCACAGTCCTGGCTGCCAAAGAGTGCAGAGTATGTCTGTCCGCCGTATGTGGCTGCCGAAGGCACACCGATGCTTGTCACGAATTCGTTCTTGCCCGAATTTCCGTTGGTGAGCAACCATACGAAATGTGAGGGGTAGTAGTTGCTTGAATTCTTTCCGTCAAGGTTGCGGTATGCATTGAGCTCGTATGTGAACATGTAGCATATACGTGATGCCGAACCGCATGAGCCACCGTCCTGGTTGAACACGGGCGGGAAGAATTTCTTCTCGGCATTGTTTACGTAGGCCGGACGCTGTGAGCGTGCTGCCGTGCCTTGTGCTTTTTTTGCTCCCTGCTGTGGCATCAATGACCAGTCGGGGTTTGTCTTGTCGCTGTAGTCGGGGTATGTTGCCCTGTTTACATCGACCTGTGCGCTCAGGCTCATTGGCAATGCCACGGCCAGCGCCAGAATACTCTTTAGAAAGTTCTTTGTTGTCATAAGTCTTTTTCTTTTAATGTTTTTTCTTAGTTGCCTATATGTTAAGGTGAAAGCGGAAATGTGAAAGGTGAAAACTGAAATCTGAAAGGTGAAAGCGGAAATGTGAAATCTGAAAGGTTAAGGCTTAGTTTTCACCTTTTACCTTATTACGATTTCATCAGTGAATAGCCAGCCGCGCTGTGGGCCGCATTTTGCGCGGTAGTTGATGTAACGTGCCTTTGCGTTGCCCTTCCAACCGTACTCTTTGAAAGAGAGTCCCTCGTCCCTTACAACGGTGTGTTCAATGCGTGCAAGCTCGCAGAATGCATTGCTATCGCACGATGCGCTGATGGTGACTTCGGCGGGGAACCATACATCGGGGATGCACATCTGCATGAACTGTGCGGAAACCTCGGTAATCTCTTTCTCTTCGCCCAGGTCAATGGTTACATCAACACCGTCTCTAATGAATCCCTGCCACTTCTTGTCAGTATATGTCCAGCCGCCGCACACGCCGTCAATGAGTGCCTTGTCGCCACCGGCCTTGTAGCTGTCGCTGTATGGCGCTCCCTCGGCGTATGTTATGGTTCCGTTGATGGCAAGGTGCTCAACCGGGGTCTGTGCCTCCTTGCGTTGGCCCACTTCGTTGGCAAGGTCAAAGGCGTTGTAGCCCTTGCCGCGCAGGTCGTTGGTGGCTTTTATTGCGCGTTCCTTGAACGCGGCATAGTCGCGGTTGGCAGGGTTGCTCCAGCCAATCTCGGCAATGGCAAGTATGCGGGGGTAAATCATGTACTCCACAAGTTCCTCGGTTGGAATGTATTCTACCCAAAGATTGCCTTGAATACCATATATCAGGTGTGCCTTTGCGCTGTCAATCTCTGCGCGCGGGTTGTATGAATAGACCTTTTCAAGCGGCATGTATGGACCGAATGCCATTGGCTGTGTGTGCGGCGCATCCTGATAAGAGTCAAGGTAACAGTATCCGCCCGGTGTCATGATGGCCTTATGGCCGCTCTCAACGGCTGCAATGCCGCCTTCGGTTCCGCGCCATGACATTACTGTAGCGTTAGGTGCAAGCCCGCCATCGAGAATCTCGTCCCAACCTATAATCTGTCGTCCCTTGCTGTTCACGAACTTCTCAATGCGCTGTATCAGGTAGCTCTGCAGCTCGTTGACATCCTTGAGACCTTCTTCCTTCATGCGCTTTTGGCACAACGGGCAGTATGGCCATGATGCTTTGCCGGCCTCGTCGCCACCAATGTGTATATATTCGCTTGGGAACAACTCGATGACTTCGCTCAGTACATTTTCCAGGAACTCGAATGTCTTTTCGTTGCCCACGCAGAAGTCGGCCTGCTTGTATGGCTCGTGTGTGCATGAGAGTTCAGGGTAGGCTGTGAGTGTCTCCTCGCTGTGTGCGGGCATCTCAATCTCCGGGATTATGGTTATGTAGCGTTCGGCCGCATATGCCACAAGTTCCTTTATATCTTCCTGTGTGTAGTAGCCGCCATAAGCACCCTCGCTGCCTTCCTCCACATACTTGCGGTCGCCGAACCACCACTCCTTCCAGATGGCAGGTGAACGCCATGCGGCGAACTCGGTGAGGCGTGGGTACTTCTTTATTTCAAGGCGCCAACCGGCTGCGTCGGTGAGGTGCAGATGCAGGCGGTTCATCTTGAAGTGTGCCATAGCATCAATCTGCTTCTTCACAAACTCTTTGCCAAAGAAGTGGCGGCTCACGTCGAGCATTAGTCCACGGTAGGCAAACTGTGGCTCGTCGGTTATTTTGCAGGCGGGTATGGTGCCGTCGCTTTTCATGAGTTGCAGTATTGTCTGCACACCATAGAACAGACCCGCACCGCTTGTGGCCGTAACAGTGATATCTCTCTTGCCAACAGCAATTCCGTAACCTTCGGGCGATGTTACTCCCGCCACGCTATCGTTTTTTTGCAGGGTTATGGTGCATCCCTTGCCACCACTGATGTCGGCAACAGCTCCGGAAAGCAGAGCGCGGAGCGTGGCTTTCTCCTCCTCGGATGCGATTATTACAATTGATGTCTCGTTGCCGAATGTGAACGAGCCATCTTTCATCTCAATGCTGCGCGGTATTGGCAGAATGTTGTTCACTGTACTACTTCTCTCCACTTTTCCGCATGCGACAATAAGCAGCAGCGTAAATAGGTATGTGAAAATGGTTCTCATAGCTATAAGTTATTCGTAGCGAAGATAACACTATTTTTTATATAACTTTAATTTATTGTGTAAATAAAAGCAAAAGGCTCGCGAAATTTCGCGAGCCTTTTGCTCAGTGTCAGAAAATTGGACAATTGGTTTG
Source organism: Bacteroidaceae bacterium (assembly GCA_045644005.1). Classification (GTDB taxonomy): domain Bacteria; phylum Bacteroidota; class Bacteroidia; order Bacteroidales; family Bacteroidaceae; genus HGM04593. The sequence goes on from JAZRGF010000019.1 coordinate 2,840, forward strand.
GTGCTGTTACTTTATCCAAACTTTCTTGCCGTTAATTATGTATACACCCTGCTTCAGGTTCTCGGTGTCGAGAATACGTTGGCCGTTGAGGTCATATACAATCTTCTCTTCGCTCTCTTCAATCTTTTCAAGACCTGTGTTTGCTGTGAACATTGCCGTTACAGTGATGTCCTCGGCCGGCATTGTCTGTGGCAATCCCTCCCAGCCGTCGAATGTATATCCCGTCTTCTCGGGCTCTGCCGGCAGCTCAATCTCGGCTCCGAACTCAACCGTTGCAGTGTGGTAAGCCTCACCATCCACAATGAATGTGACATTGTAGCTGTTTACGGTGAATATTGCCGTTACAGTGATGTTCTCGGCCGGCATTGTCTGTGGCAATCCTTCCCATCCGTCGAATGTATATCCCTCCTTCACGGGCTCTGCAATAGGCTCTATTGCTGCACCATCTTCAAGGTAAACGGTATTGTAAATTTCGCCATCAACCATATATGTCAATTTGTGCCCGTTTGTGCTGAAATTCATCGTAAATTGGGCATCATCCAGTTTCTGCTCAATGTTGGCAGTGTCTGCTGCGAGAATGTTGCTTATGGTAATGTCGTATGTGTCGTCAGGCTCGGCAGTATATGAGCAGAGGGAGATGTTGAACACTGCGCTTCCGTCGGCAAATGCAGTGTTGTCGGTGCGGTATACGACTATGCGGAACTCCTCCATTGTCTGCTGTATATAGAGCAGCGATGTGTTTCCATCGCCATCTTCTACTGTGATATCTTCCACTTCAACACCAATGGGCACTTTTATGTCGGCTTGCAGTGCTTTAATGTTTTCTCCACCTACCAGTGAAATGCGCGATGTGGTAACCTCGCCTTGTGTCGCCTTTATATCCTCGGCCACAAGCGTTGCGTTGGATTGCTGTGTATTATAGCGGTAGAGTGATGATATGGGGTCGCTTGTCGCTATATACATTGCAAGGGCCGGAAGGTCGGCTGCATCAACTGTACCGTTGTTGTCGGTATCGGCCTTGGCGAGGTTGAAATCATCATAGGTTATACCTGCAAGATAGCTGTTCAGCAGCGCTATGTCGCGTATTGTAACTGCGTCGTTGCAGTCGATATCTCCCAATAGCGCATGCACAAGGTCCGAAATATCATATTTGGTAAGGTTCTTGGCAATGAAGTTCTGGCGGTTTTCCATCCATTGCTGCATTGTACTTAGCTTGTTGCCATATCCGTTGCCGTCGCCCCATTTTGTAGCATTGTGCTGGAACGACTCATCAACAAATTCATAGTACTCGCTAATGTAGTCCTTGATTTCCTCAATGCGATTGTTCTCGAGAAACTCCTTCCATACTTTATAGTAGTGTCTTTTGAACTCGCGGTTGTTCATCAGTGCGCTGAAGAAGCCGGCTCCATAGCCGCTTATCTTTGAGAATAGGCCTGTGGTTACAGGTACTGTGAAGTAGTTGTATGTGTTTTCATAGCCGAATGCCCAATCAAAGTCCCACAGCGGGCCAAACTTTATCTTTGATTCGCTCGAACTCAAATCCTCCTTGAAGAGGAAGGTGCTCTTGGGGTGTCCTATCTCCATGTTCATTACCAACTCGTTTGCCAGCAGGAAGCGGGCTGCAGCATCAAGGTCAATGTAACGGCCAATGTCGGTGCCGGTGTAAACAGCATTTTCGGCTCTGTTAAAGTCTGCCTGTATCTCACTCTTTCTGCTTTGAGCAAAGGAATTGTCAAATTCGGAAAGGTCGGGTTCCTTGATGTTGACCGGCAGGTTGTATTTGCTTGAGCGGAATTTATAGGTCTCATCATAATATGTGTCAAGCTCAAGCATATATCCAATCTCTTCATCCACGTCTACGCTGTTATTTGCCAGACCTACCTTCTCGGTGAACATATAGCTGCCACGGTATTCGCCGTTAATGTACAGCTCGACAGGAATTATGTGGTTGGTATATTCGGCTCCTGCTAACTGCCCGACCTTCATTGCAACAGCGTTGGCCATCATTGAGCCGCTCTGCCTGTTGGCAAGCAACACCCAACTCTTGCCCTTGGTGAGGCCGAAAGGCTTCACCTTCTCGTCAAATTTTAGGCGATAAGGGTTCTTTGAATAGGCATCGCCGCTCCAGGATGTGTTTCCGCGGCCCTTAATCTGTACCGAGTCTACAAAGTCTTCATACATACCATAGCCTGTTATGCGGAACTCTGCATTGAGATAATACTCTTTGCTTGTTACCATCTGTCCACCTTCAATGTCTATGTCAATGCGTGCAACGCGGGCTGTGTCGGCCAACCATTCGGTATTGACAGTGTACATTCTTCCAAAGGGAACCTTTATTCTCTTGTAGACCTTGTTCACAGAATCCTTAACCTCGCAGCTACGTCTCCTGTTGCTGTACTCAATGTTGTCGGGTATCTCAACATTGTACATACGGAACTCAGCCAACACCATGTGGTTGTTGTGGTATTCCGATGCAGTCTGCTCCAATTTGAAAAATCTATAGCTGCCGTCAAGAGAAATGGTGGGGGATGTGTACTCTGCGCCAGTCTCCAAAGGCAGATTGTCGGCACTGTTGCTGAATTCACGCTTCAATTCCCAACTGCTACCGTCGCTGCTCGCATAGAAATTCAACTGTGTGGGGTTATAGTTGCCGTAGTTACGTGTCTGGTAATAGAATTTTACATTTTCTATCTCCTCGTTCAGGGTTATGGTGATGTATGGCATTACCGAGGCGTCGTAGCTTGAGCCGTATGCTGTGTGGAATATTGTTGAAGGATCTCCGTCGAGCATATTGCCAAGCGCATCACCAACCAATGATGGCTTATTGGTGTAGAACATATCCTCGGTTAGCTGAATTTCTGTTATTATGGAACCTTCTATATCTTCGTTTTCTTCATCTCCACCTTCGTTGCCGCCTCCGTCTCCATTTTCGTTATCGTCTCCGTCTCCGTCTCCACTTTCGTTACCGTCTTCGTTACCGTTTCCGGTTGAGTCTTCATCGACCTCAACTTCCTGTATTATATTGTAGCCGGGGTAGGTGATGCTGTATGTGACAGGCGCGGCAAAACTGTTGCGTGTCAGCTTGCTTTCCTGTAGCTTGTTGCCGATATATGCAATGGCATTGTCATCGCTCAGCTGGAAGCTTGCTGTAAGCCACTTACCAATGGCGTTGAGCTTGAAGTTGAGATTATTGGCAATACTGTCGGCCTCAACATCAACATTCAGGTTTGCATTGTATTTGTTGTTGAACTTGTACGATGTGAGGTGTGGCAACGAAGGAATTTCGTTGCTTATGCCTGTATACTGCGATGAACCATATTTTGCAACAGTACCCGACTGCAATGGTATGCACAGTGAGTCGTCCTCTATGCTGTAGTCGCCACTGAGGCTTGCAAGGGGGTAGGCGTCGACGCCGCCGTCGGAGAGTGAAACAAACAGGCAGGGCTCGCTAAAGACATCTACAATTGTGTAATTGTTTGTCTCTTCCTCCTCATCTTCCTCCTCTCCCTCATCATCTCCGTCGTCGCTGTTCATATTGCGGTCTATTCCTGTTGGAGTTACTATAATGTTAGTGGGCCTGATGCTGTTTCTGGAGAGGATTTCTATGTGGAATGCCTTCTTGGGCTCGGGGAATGTGATGTCAAGGTATACATAGTCATCATTCACCAGGCCGGAATTCCAGGTAGAGTGGTAGTATGAGTAGTGGTCATTGTCATATAGTCCCTCAATGCTGCCTTCAGTGCTCTCAAGTGAGTTGTATTTTATGTTGGAGTGGTCATAGACAATCTCCTGGCCGTCGATATCAAAGAAGTGCAGTTCGTTAAGGGCTACGAGTGGATAGCCGTTGATACTGCTGTTGCTGCTTGAACCTGTGAAAGTGAGGCGTATGCCGTCTACGGCCTCATCGGTAGCGTAGATTGGAGATTCCCAACGGTAGCTGTTGCCATAGTATTCTCCCGGCAAACCATGCGAAGAGTCCAGCTCAAGCGGGAATTCGAGCGACTGTATGCTGCTCTTCAGGAATTGAGTGATATACTCCTCGAGCGAGTTTATGGCCGAAACGGCATTGTCGATAGTCGCTATCAGCCCGTTGGCGTACGACTGCATATAGTATTCATGTTCACTCTGCCCATTAAGGAGGATGGATTTTGAATCCTCCAGATATTTCCCGGGTTGTGGGTCATCTGTCGTGCAGAAGAGGGATTCGTTATTGTAATATGCAATGTTGCGTGCATTTATTTCGTTAAGCTTTACCATAAGAAAATCTATGGTAGCACTCTGCAGCTTGTTATAGGAGGTGCGTATGGCAGCAATGGTGGTGTTGCTGTCGGCAATAAGCTCGTTGGCCTCCTCTATGGCATAGTTGAGCGCAGCGTCCTCGCCATTGGTGAAGTATCCGCCATTGGCAAGCTCATATTGATATGTTCCGTACCTTGTCTGTGACTCGTTTGCCAATTGGCGCAGAATGCTCTTCTCATGGGCTATTTTTGCTGCTTCAATCTGGGCAAGTGAGTATTTTGTGTATTGCAGGCCACTTACCTCGATGTTGTATATGATAAAACTGAAATCTACGGCATTGTAATAGTTGGAGTAGTTCTGGTTCTCGAGCTCCTGCATAATGTTCTGTGGGAACATTCTCCAGTAGCCGCGTGTGTCATATCCAATCCACACCTTTTCTCCAGTGGTAAGTTGATAGGTGATGGCAAAGTTTCCGTCATCGCGTTTTTCAAGCATCACGGCTTGGGCGTCGGTGATGCTTGATGAGCCCTTCAGGTTGCCATAGATGTTGTTGTAGCTGTTTTCATCACTTGCCAGAACTGTTGCGTTTATGGGGTTATATACATAGAATTCAGCCTCGTTACCTGTGGGAATAAGCTGCATAATGTTCTGTGCCTCCACTTCGGTGGCATACTCGGTGCTGTTTTCATTGTTTTTAATTGTGGGGAAGACACCATAATTCCCGGAACAGATAGCATAGTCCTTCTCTGCGTCAATTTCTGCCGCTTCGGCAATGGGGTTGCCAACAGATATCTCATATTTACCATATTGCATGTCCTGTGTGAACTCATAGCCTCTTGGGGTAATTCCACTAAATGTAGGCTCGTAGTTGCTGGATGAGTTAGGGCGCCCGTACCACTCGAGCGAGAAGGTGCTTATGGCTTCCTCAAAGGTTAGTTCAATATAGTGGTAATTGTCCGGAGCATTTCCCGACCACACCGTGTGGAAATAGTTGTTGAGGATGCCGTCGTTCAGTGCCGGCAGTCCGGCGCCGTCTTGTGAATTGCCTAATGAGTTGTGGTCGGCATTACTTGTTGCAGTGTATGCAATGGGGTTGCCGTCTGCATCAAGCACTCTGAATTCGCCAAATACAAAAAAAGGAAATCCGTTTATTGTTGCATTGCGGTTGGTCTCAAGAACAGTGAAGCGTAAGCCAATTGTTGGCTTTTCAAGGTTGAAGGTTCCTGTGTTGGCATAGTATTGGTTAACAGCTATTCCATTTTCATTGTTCTTTACCATTGTGCCGCCATTGGGGGTTATTATGGGGTAGTACCACGGGCTGGTGGCTGTAAAGTAGTTCTGGAAGTTTGCCCATCCTTCGGTGTTTCTGTATGCCTCCTCGCAGTTGTCGGGTATGCTCAGATAGGCGTAGTTGTAAACTTCATCGGTGAAGTTCAAATCACCCTCCATTGTTGGTGGCGTTGTTCCTTGAAGTGTTATTTTAATAATGCCATAGCAACCATTGAAAGCTTCGCTGCCTATTCTGGTTACAGTTGCAGGTATTGTTACTTCTGTAAGCCTGTTGCACTCCCTGAATGCGTTCTCGCCAATGGCGGTAACAGTGTAGGTAGTCTGGGTGGCGTTGAGTAGTGTTATGTCGCTGATTGTTCCGTTGTCATTGCCGTTTGATGCCGAGCCATCCTTGCTATATGTGGCAACGAGTGTGTAGGTGCCGGCATTCTCAATGTTTTTTACATAGGTACCGCTCTTGTTTCCGCTAACGTGCACAAGCCTCTCGCCGTCGAATGTTATTGTGAGCCAGTCATAGTTGGCTTCACTGCTCACCGACCAATTGAATTGCAATGTGGTGGCTTCTTCAACAGTTATGGTGTAGCTTGTTTCGGTGGTTTCTCCATCGTTGATGTCCGGTGATGTCCAGTCTTCGAAGAGTCCCAAACTGACACTTCCCGGGATGATGATATTGCCGCTGTATTCTTCTTCGCTGCTATAGTCATCGCCACAATAGGTGACTTCTACGGTTTTTTCACTTTCAGACAATATGCGGTAATAGATATTTCCCGCTGTAAAATCCTGTGATTGTACGGTTATCGCGCACAACAGTAACGTTAGAATAGTGTAAATTCTTTTCATATTGTTGTAGTGTTTTTTTATTATCAACAGTCTGTTGTCACTCTATATTAAATATGTATATGTTACAAAGGTTAATTATTTTTTTTGAAAAAACACCTTTTTTGAAAAATAATGTGCAATTAATTTGGGAATATAAGAATTGTTTGCTTACATTTGCAGTGTACTAATAAACTAATACACTATGATAGAGGTTAAGAATTTGTCATTCGCCTATTCAAGCGAGAAGGTCTTGGATAGCATAAGCACCACATTCGAGCAGGGCAGGGTATATGGCCTGCTTGGTGCCAACGGT
>JAZRGF010000020.1:0-8288 GCA_045644005.1 Bacteroidaceae bacterium
ACGTTCCAAGCCTCTGTTGTAACAGGCTTGTTGTCGTTCTTGTACTCCTCTGATGTCCACCATACAGTGTTCTCAGATGTTGCATCCTTAACGATGAACTTATCCTTAGGAGAACGACCTGTGTAAACACCTGTCATTACGTTTACTGCGCCAAGCTCTGTAACCTGACCTACTTCAAAACCCTCAAGACCGGGCTTTGTCTCCTCTGCGAACAACTGCTCGTAAGAAGGGTTGTGAAGAATCTCCACAGCACCGGTGATACCATACTTGGTAAGATCTAATGTTGCCATAATTCTTAAATAAATTATAAGTTAATATTCTTTCCTTTTTTCTCTTTTTTGAGCACTTCCTGTACCTTGTAGTGTCAAAGTGTCGAAGTTCTCCAAGTGCAAATATATATCATTTTATTTAATGACCAAAACTAATTAAGGAAAAATTTCCGTAATTGATAAAAAAAAAGCATTTTTAGCCTGTTTTTTGTGTTTTTAGGGTGGTGTTTTGCTTTCCTACTGGGCGGTTTTTTGCGTTATTGTTGTTTTTGTGTTAGTTAAAGGATGTAAAAAGCTTGCGTTTTGGGCGGTGGGGCCTGCTAATTCTGACATTTTGTTTTTTCTCTGTTTTTTATGCATTCCGTGTAGAATTTTTCTCTGTTATACTTTTTTATAATAAGATTTGTTATCTTCGCGGTAACAATGACTAAAGACAATAACTGAACAAAACGACAATAGACTATGAGCGAGAAAATTACCATGCCTTGGGAAGAGCGTCCCCAGGGCTGCAACGATGTCATGTGGCGCTACTCGAATAACCCTGTCATCGGCCGTTATGCAATCCCAACTTCAAACAGTGTGTTCAACAGTGCCGTTGTGCCTTTTGGCGATGGCTATGCGGGTGTGTTCCGCTGCGACAACAAGGCGGTGCAGATGAATATCTTTGCCGGTTTCAGCAAGGACGGTATCAATTGGGAGATTGAGCATGAGCCAATCGTGTTCAAGGCGGGTAATACCGACATGATTGAGTCGGAGTACAAGTATGACCCACGTGTGACATGGATTGAGGACCGCTACTGGATTACATGGTGCAACGGCTATCATGGGCCAACTATCGGCATCGCCTATACATTCGACTTCAAGGAGTTCTTCCAGTGCGAGAATGCATTCCTGCCATTCAACCGCAACGGTGTGCTGTTCCCCCAGAAGATCAACGGCAAGTATGCCATGCTCAGCCGTCCGAGCGACAACGGTCACACTCCTTTCGGCGACATCTACATCAGCTACAGCCCCGACATGAAATATTGGGGTGAGCACCGCTGTGTGATGAAAGTGACTCCGTTCCCCGAGAGTGCTTGGCAGTGTACAAAAATCGGAGCGGGTTCTGTTCCCATTCTCACCGACGAGGGCTGGTTGCTGTTCTATCACGGTGTAATCACCACATGCAACGGCTTCCGTTACTCAATGGGTGCTGCTCTGCTCGACAAGAACGACCCATCGAAGGTGCTCTACCGCACAAAGCCCTATCTGCTTGCTCCTGCTGCTCCTTATGAACTCGCAGGCGATGTGCCCAACGTGGTGTTCCCTTGTGCCGCACTCCACGATGGCGACAAGGTGGCTGTCTACTACGGCGCAGCAGACACTGTTGTGGGTATGGCATTCGGCTACATAAGCGAGATTATCGATTTCATGAAGAAGAACAGCTGCAAATAAATTCTTTTGCTTGGCTTATAACAGTTACAGGGTGGCAAATTTGCCACCCTGTAACTGTTGAATGTGTCATTCTGAACGGAGTGAAGAATCTTACTTCCCAAATGTATGTGTGTTGTCGCCCCTTTGCTTTTATTAATTGTTGCTTTGACAACATCGGCATAGTAAAAGTAAACTTCTCCTCAGCCCTCGTTTACTCGCAGTTTTCACTTTCCAATTTTCTGTTTTAACCGCAGTGCGCTTGAACCTGCTGCCGCTCGCTGTAAAAGCTCAAGCTAGCTTGGCTTTTGCTCGCTTAACCGCAGCTTTAACCGCACTTCGTGCGCTTGAACCTGCTATCGCTCGGCATAGTAAAAGTAAACTTTTCCTCTGCACTCGCTTACTCGCAGCTTTCCGCTTTCACCTTTCCGCTTTCTTCGAGCCGTTGCATCCACTCGTACCAGTTGGGGATGTACAATGTTGCGACAAGGGTGTTGAGCAGCATACCGAACACCACTGCTGCACCAAGCGAGAGGCGCGCGCCGGCTCCTGCGCCGTTGGCAAAGAGCAGGGGCATCACGCCAAGCACAAAGGCAAGCGAGGTCATGAGGATGGGGCGCAGACGCACATGCCCGGCCTCGGCGGCGCTTTGGCGTATATCGTTGCCGCCTTTCCTGAAGTCGCGCGCGAACTCCACAATGAGAATGCCGTTCTTGGCACTGAGGGCAATGAGCAGCACAATTCCAATCTCGGTGTATATGCTCACCGGTATGCCTGCAATTATGCAACCCAGGATTGCGCCCAACAGGGCAATGGGAACACCCATTATGGCGGCAACGGGGCTTGTCCAACTCTCGTACTGCGCGGCGAGCACAAGGAATGCTACAAGCAGTGCAAGTGCAAGGATTATTATGGTGTTCTGTCCGGCTGCGTTCTCCTGGAACGCCACGCCTGTCCATTCATAGCCGAATTCGTCGCCAAGCTGTGCCCTGAAGAGCTGTGCGACCTCCTCCATTACCTGTCCTGAGCTGTAACCCTGTGCCGTGTTGGCGGTGATGGTGGCGCTGTTGTACATGTTGTAGCGCACGAGCTGGTCGCTGCCAAGCACCTCGTCGGTGGTGACAAAGCTGCTGAAGGGTACCATCTCACCCTTGTCGTTTGCAAGGCTAAGCTGCATTATGCTCTCAATGAGTTTCTGGTTGCGTTCGCTTGCCGACATCTTTACTTGCCATATACGCCCAAGCAGAACAAAGTCGTTGACGTAGAGCGATCCCATGTAGTAGCTCAAGGTGTAGAGCACGTTGCCTATGTCCAGGCCCATTGAGATTGCCTTGTCGCGGTCTATGTTTATGCGGTACTGCGGCACGTCAGCTTCAAAGGAACTGTTCATGGATGCAATGGCGCTCTCCTTGCCATACTGCAGTGTGAGGGCGTCCACAGCCTTCTGCAGTTCGGTCATTCCAAGTGCCTTGCGGTCCTCCACCTGCATCTGCAAACCGCCCACATTTCCAATACCGGGAATGGCGGGAGGAACGAAGGCGAAGCACTGCGCCTCCTCAATCTCAATATATGCCTGGCGGTTGAAGCGCTCTACAACGGCGGCTGCCGACTCGCTCTTCTTCTTGCGCTCGCTCCAGTCCCTGAGCACCACAAAGACGCTTGCGGCATTGCTCTGCCGGCCGCTGTTCATTATACTGAAACCGCTGATGCTGATGTTGGTCTTCACCTCGGGGTAGGATGATATGATTTTCTCCACCTTGGCGGCAACGGCCTCGGTGCGTGCAAGGGAGCTTGCAGGCGGTAGCTGAACGCTGACTATGAAGTAGCCGTCGTCCTCGTCGGGGATGAAGGTTGTGGGCTGTGTCTTGAACAGGTATATTGCTACAGCAACCATTGCTGCAAAGCTTATTGCGGCTATCCACGCACGGCGCAGAAGGAACGATACAAGGCGGTCGTATCCTCGTTGCAACAGGTCGTATCCCTTGTTGAACCAGCGGAAGAACCATCCTTTACGGCTCTCCTTTGTGGGGCGCAGCAGCAGGGCGCTGAGCGCGGGGCTCAATGTGAGTGAGTTGAAACCGCTGAACAGGGTGGCGGTGGCAATGGTGAGCGCAAACTGTTTGTACAGCTGCCCCGAGATACCGCCGATCATGGTGGTGGGGATGAACACTGCCATCATCACAAGTACCACACCCACAATGGGGCCGCTAATCTCTTCCATCGCCTTTTCGGTAGCCTCGCGTGGCGGCAACCCCTCCTCGTCGATGATGCGGGTGGCATTCTCAACCACTACTATCGCATCGTCGACCACTATGGCTATGGCAAGTATTATACCGAACAGTGTCAGGGTATTTATGGTGAACCCGAAAAGCAGCATCACGGCAAATGTGCCTATGAGTGACACCGGGATGGTGAGACAGGGGATGAGTGTGGCTCTCCAGTTCTGCAAAAAGAGGAAGATGACAAGGATTACCAATACGGTGGTTTCTATGATGGTAAAAAGAACCTCCTTTATGGAGCTGCTCACGACTTCGGTGGTGTCGAGTGCTATCTGGTACTGCACCTCGGGAGGGAATGCTTCTGCAAGCATTTCCATTCGCTCCCTCACAGCCTTTGAGACAGCAAGCGAACTTGAGCCCGGTGACTGGTAGACGGCAAGGGCTGCTGTGGGCTTGCCGCGCAGTTTCGACGATGACGAATAGGTCTCGCTGCCAATTTCAATGCGGGCAATGTCGCCAAGGCGCAACATGTCGGTACCGTTGTTGCGTATTACAATGTCGGAAAACTCTTTGGCATCGCTCAGACGGCCCTGTACGTTGAGGGTGTATTGGAAGGCATTGTCGGCGGTGGAGTCAAGCGTCTGTCCCACATAGCCGGCCGACACGGCAAGGTTCTGTTTGCTGATGGCCTGATACACCTCGGCGGCCGAAATGCCGCGTATGCGCATGGCCTCGGGGTCCAACCACACACGCATGGAGTATTTGCCGGCACCCATGATGTCGACACCGCCCACTCCCGGAGTGCGGGCGAGCTGGTCGACAAGCTGCAGTTGTGCGTAGTTGGAGAGGTAGAGCTGGTCGTAGTTCTCGTTGCCCGTGAGGGTTATGAAGAGCACTATGTTGGTCGACTGCTTCTGCACCGTAACACCCTGCTGTGTAACTTCGGCGGGCAGTGAGTTCATGGCTATGTTCACGCGGTTCTGCACCAGCACGGTTGCCATGTCAATGTCGGTGCCCACCTCAAAGGTCACGGTGAGGCTGTATGTGCCCGAGGATGATGATGTTGAACTCATGTAGAGCATGCCGTCCACACCGTTCACCTGTTGCTCTATGGGGATTCCCACTGTCTGTGCAATGGTCTCGGCATTGGCACCGGGGTAGACGGCTGTCACCTGCACGGTGGGCGGGGTTATTGAGGGGAACTGGTCTATGGGGAGCACAAAAATGGAGACTCCGCCGGCTACCAGCAACAACAGTGACAGCACCGTTGCAAAGATGGGGCGTTCTATGAAGAATTTGGAGAATTTCATAATTGTAGTTGTTTGATGAGGCTAATTGGTCATTTCGACGACTGATGAAGGAGGAGAAATCTCTTTAATTGGTTTTGAGATTTCTCGCATCTGCTCGAGATGACATACGTGTGTAATTACTCCATTATCGGTGTTATCGGCATTCCGTTGCGCACCTTCAGCAATGCCTTGGTCACATAACGCTCACCGGGCTCAAGGCCGGCGGTGACAAGGCGAAGTGTGTCGTCTATGATGCTGCCTGTTTCAATGCGGCGGTATTCTACCTCGTTCTGCGGGTTTACAACGTAGATGAACTTACCTGTCTGGTCGGTACCTATCGAGGCGTCCTTTATGAGCAGGGCATTGCCAATCCTGTCATAGGGCATGATGATGCTTATGTAGCTGCCGCTCTTGAGCACTGCGTCGCTGTTGGGCGCCTTGGCGCGTATCTGCAGTGTTCCGCTACCGGTGTCCACGTTGAGCGAGAGGTAGTCGATGGTGGCACTGCGCTCAATGATGTTCCCCTCGCCAAGCGTGAAGGTGATATTGCTCTGGTCTATGCTGCCGTTTGTGGCGAGCGTTTTGCGGAACCACTGTATGTCGGGGATGTTGAAGAATGCGTACATTATGTCGTCCTTGTAGAGCCGGCACAGCTCAACGGGCGACATTTCGCCTGCGATGTATGCGCCTGTCGGTTGTTTGGTGAGGCTTATGCTGCCATCGGCAGGGGCTGTTATGTAGCAGTATCCCTGTTTTGTGCGGGCGCTCTTCAGTGCAGCCCTTGCATTGTCGACAGCGGCATTGCTGCTCTCAACGTTGCTCTTGGCCTGCAGCAGTTCAATCCTGCTTACGGCATTGCTACTTATGGCAGCCTGCATGCGTTCGTAGTTGCTGCGGGCATACTCCTGCTGTGCAATGGCTGTCTGCAGGCTTGCCTCGGCCTGCGCCACTGCATTGTCGTAGAGCGTAGGTTCAATAACGTAGAGCAGGTCGCCCTTCTTTACGCGGCTGCCCTCGGTGAAGCTGCGTTTGATGATTGTGCCGTTCACGCGCCCCATTATGGATATTGTGGCATCGGCTTTCAGGTATCCGGGGTATTCGCGCGTCAGGGTTATCTCCTTTGTAATGGGTGTAGCGACCTCAATGGGTAGAGCAGCGCCGCTTGCGGCAGGCACGGGCTTCTTGTGGCATGCTGTAATGGCAAGCAGTGCCACGGCAAAAAAGAGTCTTTTCATATCGGGGTAATTTGTTGTTGGTTTCTTTACCATCCGCCGCCAAGGGCTTCATAAAGTTGTACAAGGTATATGAGTGAACCGCCCAGAGCCTGTACAAGGTAGTTCTGGTAGGTGAGCAGCGAACGCTGTGCGTCGAGCACGTTCTGGAATGGGGTGAGTCCCTGCTTGGAGAGTTCGAGCGAGAGGTTGAGTGTCTCCCTGTTCTGGTTCACGGCCTCGCGCAGTGCAGTAATCTGCGTTATTGAGTTCTCGTACTGCGACATTGCGCTCTCCACCTCCTGTAGTGCGGTGAGCATCTTCCCGTTGAAGGAGAGTATGCTGGCATCGAGTGCGGCACGCGCTTCGCGTGTGGCATTGACCCTGTCATTGCCGCTGAATATGTTCCATTTGATGGTTGGGGCAATCTCCCAGGTGAGGCTGCGTGAACGGAAAAGGCTCTTCATTTCGCCCGATCCGAAGCCAAAAGAGCCGCTGACCAGCAGTTGTGGGAACCAGTCGCGTCTGGTGGCTCCAAGCTGTGCGGCATTGGCCTCTACCTGTCGTTCGGCAGCGCGCAGGTCGGGGCGGCGGAGCAGCAACTGTGCCGGTATTCCCACACCGATGGGCGCGGTATAAGAGGGTAGGGCATACCCCTCCTGCAACCAACCGTCAAGCTCCTGTGGGAATGTACCCAACAACACGGCCATTGTATTGCGGTAACCGTCTATGTTGGCCTGCATTGTGGGTATCTGTGCAAGGGTGCTCTGGTAGACACTGCGTGCCTGTGATACATCGAGCTTTGAGGCGAGGCCGCTGTCGTAGCGCGCTATGGTAATGTTGAGCACCTCGCGTTGCGACTCGGCATTCCAACGCAGTACTTGCATCTGCGCAAGCGACTGGCGCAGGGAAAAGTAGGTGGTTGCCACGTTGGCAATGAGTGATACCATAACGGCGTTGTACTCCTCCTCGGTAGCCATGAAAAGCTGTTTCTGGGCCTTGGAGCGCAGATATATGGCGCCGAACACATCGGCTTGCCATTGCATTGAAACAGCGGCGCTGAACTGCCCCTCCCACGCCTCGTTGTACATTGTCGAGGCAATGTTGCCGCTTGTCTTTGCGCGTTGCCAGCCGAGCCCAAGGTCGAACTGTGGCATCAGGTTACTTTGTGCACTGCGCCATGCGGCACGCGCCTTTCTTATGTTCTCCATTGCTGCAAGCACCGAGTAGTTGTTGCCGCATGCAACGGTTATGAGTGAGTCCAATACAGGGTCGTTGAAGTTGCACCACCACTCATCGTCGACAGGCAGTGTCTGGTTGAAGTACTCGCCGTCGTTCCACTTGTCGGGTAACGGCTTCTCAATGAATGTCCCGTTTTTGGGGGTGTGCTCTGCTTGCCTGTCGTTCTGTTGCGCCACAGCACTGTCTGCGAGAGCAAGTGTAAAAAGGAGTAGAAAAGAAAACCTAACCATATATGTTCACCTTTAGCAAAAGAATAAACACATTGATGAGGCTTTTGGTTGCTACGGGAATATCTGTTTTTGTTATTTGGAAAGTTTTGCTTTTTACGTGATAAAATGAGTTCAATAGTATCTATATAGTAGAACTCAAATAAAAATAAAATGAACGGGTCTTATATAATAAACGATGTAAACGGCAATCCAATAAATGAAAAATACCCACCAAATAAGGAAATATATGGTGATGAATTCGGTGGTTATAGGAGTGAGGCAGAAAAGGTCCTGTTTCACGATTTTGCAGTATTGTCGTCAGATTTCTACATCTTTTATAATGATACGTTTTATAGCGTTAATAAAGAAGCGGATTCTATAAAGGTTTCTTGGAATGCATTTTTGTCTGACTCTAAAGTGGTATATAATGAAGAAGAAT
>JAZRGF010000021.1:0-13336 GCA_045644005.1 Bacteroidaceae bacterium
AAAAAATCACAAATTTTCAAGATACGGCTCATGTGCTCCCGAAAAAAACTTCCAGGAGCTGGGGTATAGAGGTGCTTTCGTCTCATGAACAGGAGCAGTTGCTCACGTGGCGTCTTTGCAGTGGGGGATGCTTCGCTTCCCCCTTACCCCCTTTGACCAGGGAGAGAGCTTCTCGCTCTCTCCCTTGGATCCCTCTCTGCGGCACTTTCTACCTATATGGGGAGGCTTGCGCAGCCTCCCCAAACCCCACCGCGGCAACGTGCCGTTGCATCTTCTCTCTGGCTCTTCTTGCTACAGTGTTGATATGTTTTAGAAGTTTCCTCATGCAGGCAGTTAAAGCAATTGCTCCGGAGCCTTTTACTTCATCGCCTCCTTTTCGGGCTTTTATTCTTTGAAAATTAGCTCGAATTACCGGATTATACTTACATGCAGTCATGCAGGGCATATACAATGCCGTTCGTAAATGCTTTCTTCCTCCTTGTGTATGTGCTGTTTTCTTGATAGATGTACCACTCTCATTTTGAATTGGCGCCAAACCGGCAAGTTTACTGATTTTATTGCTGTTCAATGTGCCTATCTCCGGCAAAAGACACAAAATCGCACACGCAGTGTTACGACCTACGCCTACAATCTTTACGATTTCTTCATAAATATCTTTGTAGGGTTCCAAGCCTCGTATTTTTTGTTCTATCGTATCATCTAGTTCCTCTATTTCCTTACCCAAAGCATTGATTATTCTTTCTACAACGCGTTTTGAGCCCCCCTGCTTATGTTGATGTTGGCGTTGTTTCCATTCGCCTCGCTCTTTTGCCAAGGCGTTGCGTAGTACATAAAGGTTATGAAGTTCTATCTGTATATCTTCATCCGGAATTGTTGGTTGAGGGCTTATTAACCGGCCATAATTCTCCAGAACCTGCGCATCTTTCTTATCCGTTTTTTCCAATACTCCGGTAAATCCGGCGAATCGGTGTGATAATCGAGGATTTAACTGGGTAAATCTAACCTTCATATCTCTCAATGTTTTGTAAAGAGTCTGAGAGTAATAGCCGGTGGCCTCCAGTATGAAGTGGGGAACTGCTCCTTTCTCCAGCTTCATGGTCTTTACAAACTTCTTGATTGCTCTCTCATTGTTCGCAATCTTGTCGATGAATGGCATGTTGCCGAAGTGGTAACTGATATCTATGGTGTCTTTGCTAATATCAGCGCCTACGTATGTAACAACGTCTTTACTTTGTCGTATACTCATGGTACTATGTTCTTGTTGTTCGTTACCCTCTGGTACTTCCTGCTTCGTTGACGAGCTTACTTAAGAATTCGATATCGCTGCGAGGTTGCTGCTCACAACCGCTCAGTGTATCTTGCAATCGTTCGCTCTACGGAGCATAGGGGTAAGGTGAACAGCGTTTGCTGCGGGCGACTCTCGATGTGGAGTTGGGCGAAATGACACTTGTTCACCTATCTGGATAGCTACCCCAGAGTTTAGTAGCCTAAACACCCCGCAGGCATTTTAGCTGATGCTTGCGGGGTGTACCATATCAAATTTTCATCATATAAGGGCGAAGACGGGAGCCGTAGGCGAGCTGAATCTTGGAGCAGCCCGTTGAGGGGTGCAAGATCTCAGGCAGGGGTAAGCGAGCAACGGGGGCGACTTGTGTGGGCGTAGCAAGACTGTCGAAGGCAGGACGCGAAGACCCAGGCCCCTGTATAGGATAAAGAATATAATAAAGCCCCGTGAAACGGGGTGAAAGAATGCGTGGTATCAATATTTAGCGACCCTTTCGCGTCTCCGGGCTTACGCACTACGCCGTGGCAGTCTGTCGCCACAGGTACCTTGGGCTCCATTTGTTTTTTGTCTTTAACGGGGGCCGCGCTCGCGTTGCACGCTTGCCCCTGCCTATGTTCTTGCGCCCACTTCCGGGGCGCCCGAATTCCGCTCGCCCCGGGCGACCGCCTTATCCGCATCTACAAGCGCACTCCCATTGAGTTATTACTCAAAGCCCCCAGTCAATACATCTGGCAGGAGCAGGAATACCCAACCCTCACCCACATCAGCACAAAAGCCACTGGCTACCAAATCGGAGGCAACATATTCTTCGGGCTACCGGTCAAACGCCGGGGCGAATAAACTTCTCTTCCCTCAGCCGGTTCTACCGTCTACCCCGGATTTTTCTCAGGAATTACGAATAAAAAGAAAAATCGTTGCATTGCGTACAAAAAAATGCTATTCCCAGCTTAGTCAAACAAAAATTATCATTAATTAGAAGTTCCTGTGTTATGAAATGCAATTATGTGATAAAATCTTTGTTCTTTTCTATGGCAATTTTTCTCTGTGTATCTTGCGAAGATGCATTGACGGAAAAAAATGTTAATAAGGAAGATATCAGAATGTATCAGAAACCTCCTTTGAAGTTGCATGCTGCTGTTCAGTTAGGAGATGCAGTGCAGTTGAAACATTTGTTGACTGAATTGAGAGATAAGGTTAATGAGACAAATGAGAAAGGTTGGACACCTCTTCACATAGCGTCCTCATTGGGAAATACAGAATGCGTAAAGCTGTTGTTGAATACCCAGGGAATAGATGTTAATAAAATTGACAATACAGGTTTTTCACCTCTGTTTGGTGCAGTTTTCGGAGGGCATATAGAATGTGTGAAATTGTTACTGAACGCTCCCGGAATAGATGTAAATAAAACTGATAATGACGGATGGTCTCCTCTGTTCTTCGCAGTTACTGAAAATCCAGAATGTGTAGAGGTGTTATTATCAGCCCCCAATATAAATGTCAATTTGAGGGATAAGGAAGGATGGACGCCTCTTTTTAATGCGGTGTTAGAAGGCAATAGTCAATGTGTGCAGTCTCTATTGACCATAACTGGTATAGATGTCAATATTGCGGATAATGATGGCTACACCCCTCTGCATGTAGCGGCAGAAATGGGAAATGTTGAATGCGTTAAGCTGTTGTTAAAACATCCGAATATTGAAATCAACAGAAGAAGTCAAGACGGTCATACAGCATATGGATTGGCTGTGGAAAAGGGATATAGCGAATGCGCGCGTCTAATCTCCGAAGCCAAAAGTAAAGAATAGGATTGAGTGTTGCGTATTTGTCCGCACATGGTGGAATATAACTGTAAGCAAATATCGGCGACATAAACAGAAAAGTTTGTTTCGCACGCATGCATATCAACATGCGTTATTTTGCATAAAATCGGAAATTTGCAAAACAATGAATTTTGTCTTGCATGAATGCATATCAACTTGCATTGTTTTGCATAAAAAGCAAAATTTGATTGACAAAGCGAGACAAAAATGCTAAACAAATACACACATGAGCAACACATACATACTTCCATATCTACCAATAAATACGTACAGAGTAGAACATTTATTCTCTGCTTATGGTAAAGCAGGAAGAAGTCTCGCACGTTTAGATGGTATGCTTAGTGAGAAGAGTTATGCAAATGTTCTGCTCTCACCTATGATGACTCAGGAAGCTGTATTGTCATCCAGAATTGAAGGTACACGCTCAACCATTGATGAAGTGTATTCTCTGGAAGCCGGCGAAGAATCCACCGAAGCTCAAAAATTAGATGTTCAGGAAATTCTAAACTATCGTGAAGCTATGCGTTTTGCGACCCATAGTCTTAAAGATCGTGGACTGACATTGGGATTAATCAAAGAGATGCATGCTATCTTGCTCCAATCTGTACGAGGTCAGAATAAACACCCGGGATTGGTTAGGGATACTCAAAATTGGATAGGAGCTCCCGGAAGCAGTATAGAGCAAGCAACGTATGTACCACCATCTCCTGCAACAGTTGAAGCGTATCTGGAAAACTGGATGGAAAATGCAATATCAGACGAAGTAGATCCGTTGTTGCAAAGTGGCATTCTACACGCACAGTTTGAATTAATACACCCGTTCCATGACGGTAATGGACGAGTCGGGCGTTTGCTGATACCTCTTTACTTGCACAGTAAGGGATTATTGGAAAGGCCGGTATTTTATCTGAGTGAATATTTTGAAACTCACAGAGAGGAATATATTGATAGTTTGAATGCACTGCACCAAGACCCAACAGCATGGGAACCATGGCTTTTATTCTTTTTACGAGCTGTTGATGAACAGGCTCGCGAAAATATGAGGCGAGCAGCAGCCATGCAAAGATTATATAAGGAACTGCAAACGGAGTTCCCTAATGTTACAAACTCAGCGTCGTGTGGCTTATTATTAGATGCCATATTTGAAAGTCCCATTTTCAGTAAGCCTATCATAAGTGCTCGCATCCATGAGGTTAACACTGCAACTATACACCGCATGATAAACTCTCTTCTGGATGCCGGAATTTTACACATGCGAACAAACGGAGCCGGACGTCGCGCCGCCACTTATCAATTACGGGAATTATCTCTGATTGCACAGGGACTTCCTATTGAGCGTTTTGATTATTAACCCTGCATGCTCACATGAGAATCATTAGCCGTGATTATTATGAAGATTGTATCAGGAAGTTGAATAGTAAATGAGAAAACGTCTCTTAAAG
This sequence comes from Bacteroidaceae bacterium, assembly GCA_045644005.1. Taxonomy (GTDB): domain Bacteria; phylum Bacteroidota; class Bacteroidia; order Bacteroidales; family Bacteroidaceae; genus HGM04593. The sequence goes on from JAZRGF010000021.1 coordinate 4,548, forward strand.
AAGTATTTGTCGCGCATCCAAGAAATAGAAATATTTTTCCCACAAGAGGTTGATGGTTTTCCGACAAAGGATATCCGCAGACTCGCAGACAATTGCGAATACGATGAAGCATTGGAACATGCCGAACCTTTACTGAATCGACGCTGGATAGATATTGATGTGGAGCATTGGTACGAAAATTTTGATTCATCTATTTTACTTACAGTAGAAGCTATGGCTTATTACCTCCCTTCCATCATGAGGTTTACTTACATGGAAGAAGTAAGAAAAATATATGGTCAGAATGATACAACGTATGATACAGGACTTACGGAGGATCATTATACGTACCTTTTTTGCGCGGGCGAGGTAGCAACTGATGAAGTGAATCCCTGGCGAGAAAAACGCACAAGAAATTTGTACGAAAAATTTAACTTGAAGCAATTGAAAGTTGTAAAGAACTGGATACTATTTCAACTGGCAAGAGACTCAGCATCGCGGTTTGAGCGTTCTATGGCAATGCTTCTTGTAGATCAAGCCATACAGGAGAGAGAAGCAAAAAGTTGAATGAATTTCGGGTATTATCTTGCATTCAAAATTATTTAGCTTCGCTAGTAGGATTGAGTAAACTGGCGCTTGACAACGGCAGTGAAAAAATATACAACATAGCAATGCGTATGAAGCACCTAGTTTTAGCATTTGTTTTTCAGCTCCCCCTTTCAGCGATGTATGCACCTACAGATACCGAATGCATAGGAACAGTAGAGGATTACACAATTATAGCCAATACCTATATTGATTGCATAATCAATATAAAAAATGTGTTAGCTAGTGTGAAAGACAAGGAGACTGCTGAAGCATCTATAGAAAAGATACGTTATCAATATTCAAGGCTTCGTACACTTATTTCCTATGTTTATACTAATCCACCAGCACCAGATGTCATCAAATACTTTAAGGAATATTTAGAAGAACATTTGTCTATGACTTATGTAGAACTGGAAATAGAGGAAAATCGCATTAAAAAGAATCAGTATTTTGAAAATACTAATCTCCGGAGGTTACTTGAAGATGGTTTCATGTATACCTCGGAATAAAATAAGATTATATTCCACAAAAAGTACTAACTTCATTGCCTTATTATTCATAGATTAAATCGTCGGATATCAAGTCCCTACCAATTTAGAACGTTTTTTCTAAACCATAAAGTTACATGATAGCGATTAAAAGGATGTTATGCCGAATGCAGTAATCTTGTGTTTTTTATGCTAAATGATATAGATTGAATTTCACTACATTCAACGATGGTTAGGATTATACGGAAGAATAAGCAAATTCAGCCTATAAAAGTTTTATTCACCCTGGCGTTTGACCGGAAGCCCGAAGAAGGTGTCAGCACACCAGAATGCAACACATTCATCCCTAAACGTCATACATTACCTCAATGCGAATGTTAGCATGCAATGACAACACCTTTTATAAAACGTTGACAACAAGTCTCTTCCAAAACATCTCGCAACCGTTATGAGTCGAACCGAATTTCGGGGCAATTTTCAGAAAATGGCATTAATTTTCGCAAGTTGTTTATATACGATCTTTTAGAGTTGCTAAAATTCACAGTCACAAAAAGGCTATAAAATACCTCCGATACGCAAGTGTCGGAGTTTTTTGCTTGTGCTCATTCCACAATGTTGAACAAAGACCACAAAGCACCATCGGCTAATATCGGCTAATTTACAGCTAAATTAGCCGATAAAAACAGTCATATAGAAGTTTATTCTGTTTGATTATAAAGGCGTATTAATTTATTTCAACATTATCACACAAAACATAATCTTAATTTATCGGCTAATTTTAAATAAGATTAGCCGATAAATATTGACCTTTATGGCCGATGTGGTAAAATAAAGTCATGAAGCGGAGAAAAGCAGTACCATTATTGACAGAACTCGCCCAAGAGAGCACATGCAATATTCTGGAAATAATGAAAGCAGCAAAACAGGAGGCGCTCAACACGGAGCGTTACCTAAGCTGGCAAGAATTGCAATACCGAAAAGCACCGGAAGGCTTAACAACTGCACAGTGGTGGTTTGGGATTAAATTACACCGTGCACAAGCAAGACAAAGCATCCCCTTATATTCAGCGAAAGGGCGAGCATTCAGCTTTGCACCGACACAATGCATACAACAATATCTGCACTTAATAGACCGAAAAGGAGGCAACATGGTATTGACCGATGCCAATGAGATATTTTGTGACAGAGAGAGAGACAAATATCTGCTGACCTCACTGGAGGAAGAAGCCATCATGTCGAGCATGATGGAAGGTGCCGTTGTAACCAGGTCCGAAGCGCAGCTGATGATACGCGACAACAGGCTTCCCCAAAATGAACACGAGCGCATGGTGATAAATAACTATCTCGCCATGAAAATGATACTGGAGAATAAGGATAAACCGCTCACCCCGGCGTTTATTCTTTCTCTGCACCACAGCATGGTGGAAGGGACATTGAAGAGCCCGGAAAAAGCAGGTGTTCTACGCTCAGCAGAAGACAAGGTGTACATAGAAGACGTACGCACGGGTGATATCATACACATGCCCCCTGTGGCAAGCGAAATTCCCGAGCGTTTGGAAGCCCTCTGCCGTTTTGCTAACGGGGAAGACGAGAGTGAGTATTATATTCACCCTGTTATCAGAGCCATTATCTTACATTTTCAATTAGCGTACGACCACCCCTTTGTGGATGGTAACGGCAGAACTGCACGCGCGCTCTTTTATTGGTGCATGCTGAAAGCCGGCTACTGGTTGTTTGAATTCATTTCCATCTCGCGAGAAATATTCAACCATCCTCGCTACTATTATGAGGCCTTCCTCAACACCGAAGAAGACGAAAATGATTTAAACTATTTTATCATCAACCAGTTAAAAACCATATTAAAGTCGATTGATGGCCTCATGGAGCATGTGCGGCAAAAGAAGCAGGCGAAAGACTCCTTTAAGCAAACACTTGAAAGGGGACTCCCTATCCTCAATCACCGCCAACAACAAGTATTGCTCCATTTCATACACCACCCGGACACGTACACATCCGTTACCGCACACTGCCATACGTACGATGTTGTACGCCAAACGGCACGCACAGACTTGAACAAGCTTGAAAAACTGGGGTTCCTGTACTCGGAAAATATCTCGCGTGAATTCATTTACAGACCCAAACCGAATTTGGAAAATTTAATCCAAAAAGCCGCCACAAAATTAACCGATAACGGATAATTTTCATAAAAAGGGCTGCAAAACCCCAAGTATGCTTACCAATTTTTGCGGAATTCGATGTATTTTACACCTAATTGCATTAAGTAGGATGCAAATTCTTCGTCTCCTCTGTCTAGGTAGAAGTTCAAGATATTCACCTTACCATCGTAGGCAGTAGCATGGATGTCGGCACCGAGATTAGAGCGCATCTTTGCCTGCAACAAGGGCGAGCAGCTCATCGCCGCTGAGGTGGAGGAGCAGTTTCTCGAGCCCGCCGCTGAGGAGCGAATCTGCCATATCAGACTTGCGGGAGAGCATGTTATGGATATTCTCCTCTATGGTGCCGCGGCAGATGAGGGGGTGAATCACCACGGGATTCTGCTGGCCGATGCGGTAGGCGCGGTCGCTGGCTTGGTTCTCAACGGCGGGGTTCCACCAGCGGTCGAAGTGGATAACATGGCGGGCGCGTGTGAGGGTGAGGCCGGTGCCGGCCGCCTTGAGGGAGAGCACAAAGAAACGCGGGCCGCCGGCTGCTTGGAACTGCTCTACCAGGCGTTTACGCTCGCCGATGGGGGTGCCGCCATGCAGCATCAACCCGGGTGCGCCGAAGATATCGGTCAAATACTCATGCAGGGCCTCAATCATGCTGCGGTATTGGGTGAACACCAAGCAGCAATCCCCCGCTGCGGCAATTTGGCGGGCAAGGTGCCCCAAGCGGGTAAACTTGCCGCTGAGGGCGGGGTCGAACCACGCCTCGCCCACATATTGTGCGGGGTGGTTGCATATTTGTTTAAGGCGGCCCAAGATGGGCAGCACTAAGGTGAGGCGCACTTTGGGGTCGGGCTCGGCCATGATGGCGCGCAGGCTCTCCACCTCGTGCGCGTAGAGGCGCGCTTGCTCGGGGGTAAGCAAGCAGTAGGCCGCCTGCTCTGTCTTGGGGGGCAGCTCGGGCAGCAGGGGGGGGTCGCTCTTGAGGCGGCGCAGCATGAAGGGGCGCACCAAACGGCGCAGCGGGGTGTAGTCGCTGCCCATGTCGCGCACCATGGCATTGAACTCTTTTTCCGTACCCAGCAAGCCGGGGTTAAGAAACTCGAACAAACTGCGCAGCTCTGCCAAAGAGTTTTCCACGGGCGTGCCGGTAATAGCCACGCGGCGCGGGCTGTTGAAGCGGTTGATGGCTACCGCGCGCAGGGAGTCTGCATTTTTGATGGCTTGTGCCTCATCCAACACCAAAGCGGGGTATTCTGTGGCAGCCAGCAACTCATTGCGCGTGGCAATACCATAGGTGGTGAGCGCCACATGGGCGCGGCGCATCAGCCAAGCGGGGTTAGTGCGCAGGTAATTTTCATCTACACGCCCCAGGGCATAGGGGTGCAGCAGCACCACATTGAGCTGTGGCGCAAAACGCCGCAACTCTTCTTGCCAGTTGGTCAGCAACGAGGCCGGCGCCACAATCAGCGCACAGCCCTTCCCCTCCCCCAGTGTGCCGGTGTTGCAAAGGTGCACCAGCCAGCTGATGACTTGCAGGGTTTTGCCCAAGCCCATGTCATCTGCCAAGCAGGCCCCGAACCCGGCCTCTGTCACATTCAGCAAAAAGCGCACGCCATCTCGCTGGTAGTGGCGCAAAATGCCCTCCAACTGCGGGGAGAGCTGCGGCTCTGCCTGCCCGAAGTGCAGGTTTGCCAGCGACAACGCCAGCCGCGCACTCAAGGCAAGGCGCATGCCGTCCTCCTCCGGCGGCAGGTCGGGCAACGTCTCGCTGCGCTTGCCCAGCAAATAACGCAGCCCCACCAGCAGGGGAATCCCCCCGGCGGCCATGCGGGTGGCCTGCCGCCAGCTGTCGAGCAGTTTTTGCAGCTTATCGCGGTCCAGCCTAATCCATTCACCCCTAAAGCGCACCAAACCATCTTCATCCATAGCAAGCAGCTGCTCCAGCTCTTCATCCGTCAGGTTATAATCCCCCAACACCACGCGGGGATAAAACCGCAGCAAGGAGTTGATGTTGACGGAAGGGGATGAATCTGCCTTGCCGTTGCCGCCGCCCTCTGCGGTGTCGAGCTGCACCTCAAGCTCCACGCGGGGCGGGCGGGTTTTCCACAAATTCACCATGCGTGTTTCAATACCGGCAGCCTCCAGCAGGGGCAAGGACTCCAAAAAACGGTAGGCCATGCGCGCCCCCCAGCTGCACGGTTTGTACACGGCTTGAGAGTTGATGAGCTCTGCCAAAAATTCGTTTTGAGAAGCCACCGTTTTAAGCGGGCGCAGCAACGAGAGCAGCGCAGCGCTATCCCCCGCCAGCAAGCGCGGCGCCAAGCCCAGCGGGGCATGCTTGGCCTTGCCGTCTTGCCCGGCCTTGTGTACAAAGGTAGCCAAAAAAGCAAAGGGGGCCTCTTGCGCGGCATCGCCCGCATTCTCTGCCAAGTGGAAACACAGCATGCCCAGTTGTTGCCAGCCCTCGCCCAAGCGGCTCAGCCACGCCTCTACCGTGCAGCACTCCCTTGCCGCCAACCACTCTACCGCGCTGTGCAAGCTTTGCAACCAAGCCGCAATATCTGCCATTGCCACGGGCAAACCGCCCACGGGCGGCAAGCCGTCTTGCAGCTTCAGCAAAGCCGCAGCGGGCAGGCACAGCGCAGCCTGCGGTTCTTCCCCACGGCGCAGGGCGGCCAAATACGCCATCATACGCTCCCTCGCGCGCTCGCGCAGCCAAGCCAGCACAGGCTCTGCCCCGGCCGGTATACCATAGCGCAGCAAATCAAGCATACCGCGCCCCGCAGATGCGGCAAAAGCACGCTCCAACCGCGGCGCACACCCCGCCGGGGTAATGCGCAAGCCGCTCTCCGTATGCTCAAGCCCAATCTGCATGCACCCATTTTACTGCACCCCGCCCCTGTGGCGCAAGCACAAAGTAAACCTGCGCCCCGTTTTCGGCACTTTGCGGATTTGCCCGCCCCCACCCAATGAGGTGAGCTTTAAATTCGTAACTCGCGCTTCGTCATTCACAATTTTCCATTGGTAGGACTCTTCGGCTATCAACCGAAAACTGAGCCTATTGAAAGTAAAACCGCCACCCCGTATACCGGCGGGGTGGCGGTGAAAACGGTGTGCCTATGCGGCAGGCTTATGCCTTAATCTCATTGCCGAGCTCAATGATGGAGTACTCGCCCTCGTGCAGGCGATATACAATCTGCAACACATTGCGGCGGGCGTTGCGATACAGCACAAAGGGCTTGCCGGAGATTTCAAGCTCCATGATGGCATCCTCCTTGTACATGGTCTTGAGCACGTAACCCTCGCGGGAGATGCGCACAGGCTTGGGATCCTCGGGGGCGTCATAGTCCTCGTAATCCAGTACGTCTTCCTCGTACACCTTCTCATCCAGCTTGCGGATGCTTTCGGAGCGGTGGGGGCGGAAGCGCTTCATGAGGCGCGTCTTATGTTTGCGCATGCGGCGCATAATCTTGGTGACGGTCTCATCAATGGCAGCATAGAGGTCGGAGCCCACAGTAGATGCCTGAATAGTGATGTGGTCTGCACAGAACAGCACAATTTCTGCCACTTGGCGATCTTTCTGCACATCTACTATCACACGAGCTTCTACAATACGGGGATAATCAATGTGAATGCCCTGAATCTTTTTGGTAGCGAACTCGCGAATTGCATCCGTCACTTCAACGTGACGACCGGTAACAACAATGTTCGTGTCTACATTTGAGGTCTGCATGGTTGTGTCCTCCTATTCTATGTTTATGGTTGTTTCTGTTGCAGAATCGGCATATCGAGACACCTTTCTGCAATACTCATACTATACCCGAATACGAGAAAAAGCAATAAAAAAAATGTTGTGCCGGCGTTTTTTTCATACTTTTTCAGAGAGCAAAATTTTTTCCTGTAAATTCCGCACCACTACTGCGATTTGCGGCTTGACAGCGGGGCATTCATGGTGCAAAATAAGCCAAATCGTTTATGCTTTACTATCTGAACAAGGCTCAAACACCCTGTGGACCGCACAGGGAGGAGGAGCTTTTTACCATGCTCAGAAAAGGCAAATTAGCACCTGATACCTTGGTGGCAGAGGATGGCGGGGCTGCATGGATGACACTGGGGCAGCTATACGAGCAACACCGGCATACCGCGCCGTGCCCTCATTGTAACCGCGGGGTAGCCCCCGAGGCGGGCACCACACCCCCGCTTATGCCGCTGCATTGCCCACACTGCGGCGACCAATTACGCCCGGTACGCCCGCAAAATTTTTTCTCTAACATAGCTTTTACGTTGAGGCACGCCTTCCGATTCAGCGGCAGGGCCACACGCCGCGAATTTTGGAGCGCTGTATTATGCAGCATACTTGCCATACCGGTGGCCATGGGCATCATATTATCGCTACTCGATTTCTATATAGGAGAAGGCACACAAGTAGTAAACTGCATACTCGCAATAACATTTTGCGCATGTATTAGCTATTGTGTAGGCATGGCAGCATTGTGTACCCACCGCCTGAGAGATGGCGGCATGAATATCAAGCTGGTGTGGGGGTTGCTGGGTTACCCGCTGTACCTCTTTTTGCTGCTGATAGCATCAAACTTTAATGTTGGCATAAACTTTGACTTTTTCGCTATCGCAGCTTCCATCCTATTCTTCATAAGCATTGTCTGCACCATGATTATTGCCGTGCTGGCACTGGCAGAATCCAAACATCCGAGCTGATTTCACGAACATGCAACCACTTTTCATCCTCGGGCCTACGGGCAGCGGCAAAAGCGCCATAGCAGTTGCCGTGGCACAACAACTGGGCCACGCAGAAATCATCAGCGCAGATGCCTACCAAGTCTACCGCGCCATGCCCATATTGACCGCCGCCCCAAGCCCCGAAGAGCAAAGCGGCATACCCCACCACCTTATCGGCAATATGGAGGTGCATGAAAATAACGATGCCGCCACCCACGCCCGCAGCGCACAAGCTTGCATAGAGGCCATACAGGCGCGCGGCAATACCCCCATCATCACCGGTGGCAGCGGGCTGTATGTTAAGTTCATTTCCCACGGCATCTCCCCCGCCCCGCCGAGCGACCCTGCCTTGCGTGCAGAGCTGATGGCATTGCCGGCAGAGGAATGCGTGCGCCGCCTGCAAGAGGCAGACCCCGAGGGCGCCGCCGCCACCAACCTGCAAAACCCTCGCTACGTGGTGCGCAACCTGGAGATAGTGCTACTGGGTGGCAAGCCTCTCTCCTACTGGCGCAACAACTGGCAGCCGCAGGCGTGCGGCCCGGGGTTCACCATTTGCCGCGATGTGCCCGAGCTGGACGCCCGCATTGCCGCCCGTGCCCGCCAAATGTTGCAGCACGGCGCTATCGAGGAAGTTGCAGCCCTGCCCGCACAGCTATCCCCCACGGCAGAAAAAACGCTGGGGCTCTCCCTCATACGCCAATACCTCGGCGGCGAACTCACTCGCCCCGAGCTCGAGACCGCACTCGCCCTTGCCACCCGCCAATACGCCAAACGCCAACGCACTTGGCTGCGCCGTGAGCCTTGGGCCACCCCCCTGCAACTCTGCCCC
>JAZRGF010000022.1:0-1073 GCA_045644005.1 Bacteroidaceae bacterium
AATACGAGCTTTGATTTGATCGATGATCTCAATAAACTCCGTATCACTCTTTCCCGTCGGATCGGGTAAGCCCCAATTATCATCAAAGGCTCTGCCAATGAAAGGACATCCCACATCGCAACCCATAGAGATAGCAATATCGGGAGATGGGATTTTATCAAAGGTTTTGCTGTACTGTGTTTGCTCCATATCAATGCCGTATAGCTGTGTCATCAATCTGACAGCATCTTGGTTGATCTGCGGTTTCGTTTCCGTACCCGCCGAATAGAAGTCGAACTCATCACCTCGCAAATACTTTCCGAGTGCTTCGGCAATTTGGCTACGGCAGGAATTGTGTACGCAGATAAAGGCTATTTTTTTCTTCATATCAGAACCCCAATTTGTGCAGGAGCTTTTCAACATCAGCCGCCTTTAACACTTTTCCCATAGATACAACCTTCTCATTTACAACGAGAGCAGGCATACTCATAACACCGTATTCCATCACCTTTGCCATGTCGGTGATGTATTCAACCTCTACGGATAGTCCCATATTATTTACGGCTTCTTTTGCATACTCATACTGCTGATGGCAGGATGCACAGCCCGCACCTAACACCTTGATACAGCAGATGCCATCTACTGCTTCGCCGCAGCATTTGTTTACAATCTCTGTTGCTTCGCCTGTGGGGCAACCGCAGTTGCAAGCACAAGCAGGAGTTTTCTTTTCCTCGTTCTTCTTCCTAAAATTGAATAATGCCATAATGATACCTCCAAATATTTTTATAAAATTAAGGGCTGTATTAGATTAAAGAAATATCCCACAAGGATAATTCCCACCGTACAGATTGCAATGAAGATTCCGAGCAACTTCGGCTTTACTGCCTTGCGGAGCATAATCATTGACGGCAAGGACAGCGTTGTAACACCCATCATAAAGGACAGAAGTACACCGAGCAAAGACCGCTTTGCAAGCAGCGCCTCGGCAATCGGAATCGTTCCGAAAATATCTGCATACATTGGAACGCCTGCGACGGTAGCAAGGATAACACCGAAGGGATTGTTGCCGCCAAGCACCTTCACGATAATATCCT
>JAZRGF010000023.1:0-7026 GCA_045644005.1 Bacteroidaceae bacterium
TTGTAGGTTAATATGCCCACAAAGTGGATAGTGGGGTTTAGGAAAGATTAAAAACTTAAAGACAATGGCATATAATTTTAACGAAATTGAGCAGAAGTGGCAGCAGCGCTGGAGAGAGAACAAGACTTACAAGGTGGTTGAGGAGAATGGCAAGGAGAAATTCTACATTCTGAATATGTTCCCTTATCCGTCGGGAGCAGGTCTTCACGTCGGTCACCCGCTCGGCTACATAGCATCGGATATTTTCGCGCGCTACAAGCGTCTCAACGGATACAATGTACTCAACCCTATGGGCTATGATGCTTATGGCCTTCCCGCCGAGCAGTATGCGATACAGACAGGACAGCATCCGGCGGTGACAACCGAGCAGAACATCGCGCGTTACCGCGAGCAGCTCGACAAGATTGGTTTCTGCTTCGACTGGGACCGCGAGATTAGAACCTGTGATGCAGGTTACTACCACTGGACACAGTGGACGTTCATAAAGATGTTCAATAGTTATTATGACAACAAAACCAAGTGTGCAAGACCAATCGCTGAACTCATTGAGAAGTTGGGTAAGGAGGGTAGTGCGGGCTTTAATGCGGCTTGTACCGATGAGGTTGAGGTTACCGCCCAGGAGTGGAACGCAATGAGCGAGGTTGAGCAGCAGGAACTCTTGATGAACTGGCGCATAGCTTTCCTCAATGAGACAATGGTTAACTGGTGCCCGGCTCTTGGCACCGTGCTTGCCAACGATGAGGTTGTCGACGGTGTTTCGGAGCGTGGCGGTCACCCTGTTGTGCAGAAGAAGATGAAGCAGTGGTGTCTGCGCGTGTCGGCCTATTCACAGCGCTTGCTCGACGGTCTTGAGAAAGTAGAGTGGAGCGACTCTCTGAAGGAGACACAGCGCAACTGGATTGGCCGCAGCGAGGGTACCGAGATGCAGTTCCGTGTAAAGGAGAGCGACGTTGAGTTTACAATCTTCACTACACGTGCCGATACAATATTCGGTGTCACATTCATGGTGCTTGCTCCCGAGAGCGAGCTGGTGGCACAACTTACCACAGCCGAGCAAAAAGAGGCTGTTGAGGCTTATCTTGACCGCACAAAGAAGCGCACCGAGCGTGAGCGTATGATTGACCGCAACGTTACAGGTGTGTTCACCGGTTCATATGCCATCAACCCAATTACAGGCGAGGAGATTCCCGTTTGGGTGAGCGACTATGTGCTCTCGGGCTACGGAACAGGTGCCATTATGGCCGTTCCTGCACACGGTAGCCGCGACTATGCCTTTGCAAAGCACTTCGGCATTGAGATTCGTCCACTCATTGAGGGTTGCGACGTGAGCGAGGAGAGCTTTGATGCCAAGGAGGGTATAATGACAAACTCACCTGTTGCCGCTTTCGGCGACTGCAAGCTCAACCTAAACGGTTTGACAGTAAAAGAGGCTATTGCAAAGACAAAGCAGTTTGTTACCGAGAACAAACTTGGCCGTGTGAAGGTCAACTACCGTCTGCGTGATGCCATCTTCAGCCGTCAGCGTTACTGGGGTGAGCCGTTCCCAATCTACTACAAGAATGGTGTGCCTTATCCAGTCCCCGAGGAGTGCCTGCCTATTGAATTGCCCGAGGTTGAGAAGTTCCTCCCCACAGAGAGCGGTGAACCGCCATTGGGTCACGCAAAAATGTGGGCTTGGGACACAGCTACCAACAGCATTACAAGCAAGGAAAATATCGATAATATAACAGTGTTCCCGTTGGAACTCAATACAATGCCCGGTTTTGCAGGTTCAAGCGCATACTATCTGCGTTATATGGACCCAAGGAACGGCAATGCGCTTGTTTCTGAAGAGGCTAACGGTTACTGGCAGAACGTTGACCTGTATGTAGGCGGTAAGGAGCACGCTACAGGCCACCTCATCTACTCACGTTTCTGGAATATGTTCCTCTTCGATTGCGGTTATAGTGTAAAGGAAGAACCATTCCAGAAGCTCATCAACCAGGGTATGATTCAGGGACGCAGTAATTTCGTTTACCGCATAAAGGATACCAATACTTTTGTTTCACATGGCCTGTCAAAGGAGTATGATGTTACACCGCTTCACGTTGATGTGAACATTGTGGTGAACGATGTGCTCGATGTTGATGCGTTCCGCGCTTGGCGTCCCGAGTATGCCGATGCCGAGTTCATCCTCGAGAACGGCAAATATATCTGCGGTTGGGCTGTGGAGAAGATGAGCAAGTCTATGTTCAATGTCGTTAACCCCGACGTGATTGTTGAGAAGTATGGTGCCGACACATTGCGTATGTATGAGATGTTCCTTGGCCCCATTGAGCAGTCAAAGCCTTGGGATACCAACGGTATCGACGGCTGTCACCGTTTCCTCCGCAAGTTGTGGGGTATGTTCTTTGACAAGGACGACAACTGTATTGTTGTTGATGCCGAGCCTACAAAGGAGGAACTTAAGTCACTCCACAAACTCATAAAGAAGACAAGCGAGGATATTCCTGCATTCTCATACAACACAACCGTGAGTGCATTCATGATATGTCTTAACGAACTCACAGCTCTCAAATGCAACAAGAAGGCTATCCTTGAGAAGATTGTGGTTGTTCTTTCTCCGTTTGCACCACACATATGCGAGGAGTTGTGGGAGGCTCTTGGCAACACAACAACAGTGTGTGATGCGCAGTGGCCTTTGTACAACGAGGAGTACCTGAAGGAGGATTCTGTGAAGTACACAATCTCATTCAACGGTAAGGCTCGTTTTACACTTGATTTTGGCGTTGATGCGACCAATGCCGAGATTGAGGCCACCGTTCTTGCAAATGAGAATAGCCTGAAGTATATTGACGGCAAGCCAATCAAGAAGGTTATCATTGTACCAAAGAAGATTGTAAATATTGTAATCTGATAATCAAATCAAGTAATAATGCTTTAATTACATACGATTATGGGCAAGCGATTCATTCCAAAACCAACAATCATGAGTGAGCTCAAGAACTACTTCATGATTACTTTGGGACTTACATTATATGCCTTCACATGGAAGTTCTTCATGGCTCCATTCCAGTTTGTGACAGGTGGTATAACAGGTATCGGTGGTATTGTTGAGTATACTACAGGTATCCCCATGCAGTATACATATTTTGCCATAAATATTGTGCTTATAATCATAGCCATACAGCAACTTGGATGGAAATTCTGTGTCAAGACAATATATGCAATAGCGGTAATGACTCTGGCACTTGAGATGTTTGACCTTGTGTTCCAGACTGTCCCTACTGCATATCAGATACTTGGTCCTGACAAGCAGTTGGAGGCATGTATCGTAGGTTCCATTTTCATTGGAATGGGTATAGCCTTCTGCTTCTTGAGTAACGGCAGTACCGGTGGCGTGGATATCATAGCAGCCATTGTAAACAAGTATAAGGATATAAGTTTCGGTCGTGCAATGCTTTATGTCGATGCCTGTATAATCATAAGCAGTTTCTTTGTCATTCCAAGTGAAAGTGTATCAATGAGCGTGCAGAAGATTTTCTATGGTTTCATTAACCTTGTCATTGTGAATGTATCGCTCGATTATATGGTAAACAGCAACCGCCAGGCTGTGCAGTTCTTTATCTTCTCGAGTAAGTATGACGAGATTGCCTATTACATTACCAGGGGACTTAAGCGAGGTGTTACACTGCTTGATTCTGTTGGATATTACTCCGGTAAAGAGGGTAAGGTGATTACAACCATTGCGCGTGCATCGCAGGCTAACCAGCTGTTGAGCGCCATAAAGCAGATTGACCCTAATGCGCTTGTGTCGCAGTCAAAGGTTATGGCTGTGTATGGTCTTGGATTCGACAAGATTAAGGCCAAGAAGAAAGTCGAGATTGAGGCGAGTGCCAATAATGGTGAGGATAAAACAACTGATACAAAATGAAACTGGTTTTTGCAACAAACAACAGGCATAAGCTTCAGGAGGTCAGGGATATTGTCGGTGATAGGGTGGAGGTGTTGTCGCTTGCCGATATCGATTGTCACGATGATATACCTGAGACTGCCGATACCCTTCAGGGTAATGCACTCATAAAGGCAAGGTATATTTATGAGAAATATGGCCTTGACTGTTTTGCCGATGATACAGGTCTTGAGGTAGAGGCGCTTGGTGGTGCACCGGGTGTCTATTCGGCACGTTATGCCGGTGAGGATTGTGATTCCGAGGCCAATATGCGTAAGCTTTTGGAAAATTTAACAGGAAAATCCAACCGTAACGCACAATTTCGTACTGTAATCGCGTTAATTATCAATGGCGAGGAGATACTCTTCAATGGTATTGTGAAAGGAACAATTGCCACAGAGAAAAAGGGTGACTCGGGCTTTGGTTATGACCCGGTCTTTATCCCCGAGGGGCACTCCGACAGTTTTGCGCAGATGGGCAGTGAAATGAAAAACAGCATGAGCCATCGTTTCCGCGCGACACAGCAACTTGGTGATTATTTGAAAGAGAACTATGATTAAGAGGGTGTTTATATCTTTTCTGTTTGTCCTTGTGTTGGCTTTGGGCGCGAAAGCTTCCTATGACAATTGGACTCTCTACCCATCGTACCACAACGCTACCTATTGCCAGGTGATGGGGGATAGGGTGTACGTTTTGGCTTCGGGCGCGCTCTATTCATATAACAAGAGCGACAACGAGGTGAGGACATATGATAAGATAACGACACTCAGTGATATTGATATCGCACATATCAGGTACTCAAGTTTCCTTAAGGCTTTGATTGTCGTTTACAGCAATGCTAACATAGATATTCTGTATGATGACGAATCGGTCTACAATATTTCCGATTTCAAGAGCAAGCAATTGCCTGACAAGACAATAAACAACGTCGACATTCAGGGAAGTACGGCTTATCTATCGACATCATTCGGTGTCGTTGTTCTTGACCTTGAGAATATGGAGTTTGACAACACATTCAATACGGGGTTGAACACTACGGCGACCTATCTGTTCAAAGATAGACTCTACGCTGCAACACAGTCGGGATTGTATTATTGCGAGACAAGCAATAATATGCTTGACAAGAGTAATTGGAAAAAACTTCACAGCAATGCTCTCAAGGCGTTGGGTGAGGTCGATGACAGGCTGTACAGCCTTGCAAGTGACGGCAAATTGCTGGAGGTTGTGCCTGAGACTAATACGTTGAGAATGGTTGATTCCAGTGATAACTACAGCTATTTTTACCGCGACGGTGATGCTCTTGTGGTTATTTCGGCAAATCGTATCATGAGATTGGAAGGTGGTGTTACCACCATACTCTGTGCTGTCAAAGAAAAATATGGCTTCATACTGAAAGATAAGGATACTTATTGGTGTTGTAGCGGTTATGGTGGCCTTGTGGAGTCTGCTGTTGAAAACAACGCGGTTGTCGCCAAGGGATTGCCGTTGATTCCTAATAGCCCCATACGTAACTACTGTGAATATATGAAGTTTACCAACAGCGGCAAGCTATTGGTGGCAGGTGGTAATATCAACTACCTTGGATTGCCCGAGAATGACCACGAGGGTACTTTGATGGAGTATAGCAGTGAATATGACAGATGGAACAATATCACCACCGATAGCATAAGGAGTATAACCAGGC
Organism: Bacteroidaceae bacterium; assembly: GCA_045644005.1. GTDB lineage: Bacteria > Bacteroidota > Bacteroidia > Bacteroidales > Bacteroidaceae > HGM04593. Next base: position 5,616 of record JAZRGF010000023.1, read on the forward strand.
TAAAGTACTCCAATATGTGTTCAATTGATGAAGACCCCACAGAACCGGGGCGTTATTTCGCAGGTTCATTTGGTTTTGGTGTCTGTGAGTTCAAGAACGGCGGGTTTGTAAAGCATTATGATTACACCAACTCTCCGCTTGAGAGTGCTGTTCCTAATAACAGAGCCTATGTGCGTGTTCCTTCTGTAAAGTTCGATAAGGATGGTAATCTGTGGTGTGTGAACACTACCAATGTGGCTAATATTATAAAAGTATTGAAGAAGGATGGTGAGTGGGTGTCTTTGAATTACAAGGATATTGAATATATGGAAACGATGGTAAAGCCATATATTGACTCAAGGGGATGGCTGTGGGTTACATCACTCCAGGGTGATGCTGGCCTCTTCTGTGCAAAGCCCCAAAATACGCCTTTTGATACCAGTGACGATATCACAAAGAAGTGGATGACCAAATTTACCAATCAGGACGGAATAAGCTACGACATATATCAGCTCTATGATATTGTCGAAGACAAGACAGGTGCAATATGGGTTGGAACAAATGTAGGAGTCTTTGTCATTGACAATCCCGAGAAATTTTTCAGTGAGGGGGTATTCAGGCAGATAAAGATTGCCCGTAACGACGGCACCGGGCTTGCCGATTACTTCATGAGTGGAGTTTACATCAAGGATATTGAAGTTGACGGCGCCAATCGCAAATGGGTTGGAACAAATAGCAACGGTATATATCTTGTAAGTGCCGATGGGCAGGAGACAATACATCACTTTACAACCGAAAACTCTCCCTTGCCGTCTGATTGCATAGAGAGTATTGCTATCAATGATATGACTGGTGAGGTGTTCATTGGAACCGACAAGGGAGTGGCAAGTTATAGAAGTGACGCCATAGCTGCTGCCGATAAGCTCGTAGAGAGTAATGTATATGCCTATCCAAACCCTGTGAGAGCTGATTACAGCGGAAATATATCAATAGTTGGGCTCACCCACGGCTGTGTTGTTAAAATCGTCGATGCGGCGGGATTTCTGGTCAATGAAGGCGAGTCCAATGGTGGTATGTATTCCTGGAACGGCCGCAATGCGCGGGGCGAGAGGGTTGCAACCGGTGTCTACCATGTCCTCACATATGACAGCAATGGTAATGAGGGGGTAGCAACGAAGATACTTATTACAAGATAAAATGAAAACATCAGCAGCCGTGACCGGTTGCTGATGTTTTTTATAAATTTTAATGGCTCAGAATTTTAGGTTGATCCCCTTTTTTTCGTGCCAGGGCAACAAAATAATAATTTTTATTTTTGTTAGAACCGAAATATTTTTCAGCAGTTGCCAAACAGTTTTTGACAACTGAATTAGACGCTAATTATTCAATATCCTCTGTTGGAGGAGGTAAGAAATCCGTCGCCTTTGATGAT
>JAZRGF010000024.1:0-7194 GCA_045644005.1 Bacteroidaceae bacterium
CGCAGAGTATGGTATGAAGATTGCCGAGAAGTACAAGGAGAAGCCCGATATATGCAACGCTATCGGTGCTCACCACGACGAGGTGGAGATGACAAGCCTCATAGCCCCAATCGTACAGGTGTGCGACGCCATCTCGGGTGCACGTCCCGGTGCTCGCCGCGAGATTGTAGAGGCATACATCAAGCGTCTGCACGACCTTGAGCAGCTTGCAATGTCATACCCCGGAGTAACAAAGACCTACGCTATCCAGGCCGGCCGCGAGTTGCGCGTAATCGTCGGTGCCGACAAGATTGACGACAAGCAGACCGAACTGCTCTCGGGCGAAATTGCAAAGAAGATTCAGGACGAGATGACCTACCCCGGACAGGTAAAGATTACCGTCATCCGCGAGACACGTGCCGTGAACTACGCACGATAAGGACATTACCTTGAAACATATTGTGGGGTGTTGATTCAAAGTCAACACCCCACAATATTTGCAGCGCCATACCTCATATATTCAATCCCCGGGCAAATAGTAATCAATGTAATTATTATCCTGCACAAAGATTCGCATCTCGGGCTTTTCGCCTTGCAGGAATTTATATTCCAACCATATATTGCAATCGTCAATAGTGCGTTCTTCGCACACCTGAGCATAGAATTTAGGGTCAAACTCCTGCAAAAAGGCTTTGAGAACCTCTATTGGAAAATACCTCTTAAAGGGCACGCGCAAATTTCCGTTCAAATATTTTCGGTAGCCCACAGGGTGAGCAGGCGGGCTAAAATTCTTATACTTCTCCTTCGATGATATTCTCAACACATCGCTATAACATCTATCACACTCGGTACGGAAAGTTCCGGGATAGAAGAAGCCAGGCAAACAGCGTTTCATAGTGAGCAACTGCTCAGCGTTAAGGCAGTAATACTCGCGGCTTCTTGATAAACTGCGGTCATGCTCCATTTCAAACCTATCGTGGTCAATCTCACCGTTAGGACGGTGAAGCCCCTTAAAGCTATGTTGCATCACACGTCTTACCCATCGCCTCGCAGTTTTAACAGTAGTAAAGCAATTATAAAACTCCTTCCACTCCACTATTGTTATCCAGTGATAACTAGGGAAGTACAAAAGCGGGTAACCATTCGATTTCCACATCTTCTCTTCCACAGCACATCGCTTACACACACAATGCCCCCGAGCAAGCCCATGCTCATAGAGTTTAATCTCAATAAAGAAATTCTTGTTGCTGAACTTCTCGGTTCTTATATGTTTTGCCGGAATTCTATTCATTTTGTAATTTCTCTAACGCCTCTTTGGCATCTTCATTGCCTTTCTCGGCTGCCAATCGCCACCATTTCACAGCCTCCTCAACATCCTTTTCAACACCGTCGCCATCTGCATATGCATTGCCCAAACAAAGTTGAGCATCAACGAACCCCTGTTCAGCAGACAATCGCCACCATTTTACAGCTTCCTCAAAGTTCTGTTCAACACCCTCGCCACGCTTATAAGCATTGCCTAAATTATATTGTGCCTCAACGAGTCCTTGCTCTGCTGCCAAGCGATACCACTTTACAGCCTCCTCAAAGTTCTGTTCAACACCCTCACCGCTTTTATAAGCATAGCCCAAATTATGTTGTGCCTCAACGAGCTCTTGCTCTGCTGCCAAACGCCACCATTTTACAGCCTCCTCATAGTTTTGCTCAACACCGTCACCGTTGGCATAAGCAATAGCTAAATTATTTTGTGCCTCTGCGTTACCCTGCTCTGCAGCCAAACGCCACCACTTAACTACCTCTTCATAGTCCTGCTCAACACCATAGCCAAAAATATAACAATCCCCTAAGGCTTTATATGCCGGAGTATAGCCCTGCCCGGCAGATTCTTTAAACCACAAAACAGCTGCCTCATCATCCTGCTTTATATCATCGCCATTGTAGTAGCATTCTCCTAACTTGTATTGCGCTTCGGCATCGCCGCTGGCTGCGCGCTGTTTAAGTTCTTCGATATTCATAGTAATACTTTTTATTTTTTAGCAACTGCAGCAACATCGTTGCCGTTTGCGGTCTCATTCTGTTCGTACACACAAAAGCCAATCTTCTTTGGCTTTTCAGCCTCTTCTTCAGCCTCGGAGGCAATTTTGCCACTGATAATCTCCATTGCCATATCAACAGACTCGTTCAATTCATTGAAATGCTTGATAAACAGCTCAACCCACATCTTCTTTGAAGTAAAATAGAAAGTAGAATCAATCTTAATTGAATCACCGTAAGCATACACCGTAGCATGGTTATATAGGTCGGTGTTCACCTTGTCGGCAACAAAAGTCTTGTCGGTAAGGTCAAGCGAGGCATATTCATCGGCATTACACTCATATACAATGGCACACTCGGCATAATCATCACCTGTGCCAAGTTGCAGAGTATAAATACTGTCGTTGAACTTGAAGAGCAACTCGCCATCCTTTATCTCGCAAGCAATGCCCTCACTTGCAAAATACTGCATAGCTACCTTACGCAACTTTGCGATGTTGCTTGTAAAACCACTGAAAAGTCCTGATAATGTGTTTGAAATCGCCATAGTATAAATTTGTTTATTGATTTGTTTAGTAATAATATCGCAGTTAATTACTTAAATTCTCCTCCTAAGATAGGAGGAGTACCCTCAAAGAGGGGGAGGTGGTATGAACATTCGCAATAATACCCCCTCCGCTTCGCTCGTCCCCCTAATTTAAGGGGACAATACAAAGATGCGGCACTCTACATCTATATTATTGCTTTGTCTTCCACAATGCTCACGCCACAAATATCAACTTTTAGAATTGTACCAAAAAGCAAAAAAGAGACAGAAAAAACAGCTCTAAACAATTTGTACCAAAACTATGATGTTTTGGTACAAATCAAAGAATCATTTACTCAACTTTATTTCGGGCGGTACAATCCTAATCTCGCTTACACTTGCAACTCCCCCTAGCAAGCCCACCCTCATAGAATTTGATTTCAATAAAGAAATTTTTGTTACTGAACTTCTCTGTTCTTATATATTCCGCCAGAACTCTATTCATTCTGCAAACTTTTTAACGCCCCTTTGGCTTTTTCGTTACCTTGCTCAGCAGCCAAGCGCCACCACTTTACAGCCTCATCCATATTTTGTTCAATACCATCGCTATCCTTATAACAACAGCCCAAATTATATTGGGCATCAGCATCACCCTGCTCAGCAGCCAAGCGCCACCACTTTACAGCCTCATCCATATTTTGCTCAACACCATCACCAGTATCATAAGCACAGCCCAAATTATATTGGGCATCAGCATCACCCTGCTCAGCAGCCAAGCGCCACCATTCTATCGCATCTTCAGAGTTTTGCTCAACACCATCACCAGTATCATAAGCACAGCCCAAATAATATTGGGCACCAGCACAACCTTGCTCTGCTGCTAAACGCCACCATTTTACCGCCTCTTCATCATTCTGTTCAACACCATCGCCGTTTGCATAAGCACAGCCCAAATAATATTGGGCATCAGCATTACCCCGCTCTGCAGCTAAACGCCACCATTTTACCGCCTCTTCATCATTCTGTTCAACACCATCGCCATTATGGTAGATAATCCCCATAATACTTTGCGATGATATGTCATTTTGTTCAGCAGCCAATAATATCCACTTTGAAGCTTCCTTATAATTCTTCTCGACACCCTCACCCCTTAAATATAATCCTCCTAATTTCTTTTGTACTTCAACATCACCCTGTTCAGCAGCCAGCCTATACCACTTTACAGCCTCATCTATATTTTGCCCAACACCGACACCTCGTTCATAACAGCGACCTAAATTATATTGAGCTTGACCATTCCCTTGCTCTGCTGCCAAACGACACCATTTTACGGCCTCTTCATAGTTTTGCTCAACACCACGACCCAGTCTATAACAAATTGCCAGATTATGCGCTGCAAAAGCCTCTCCTTGCTCCGCTGCCAAGCGATACCATTTAACTGCTTCCTCATAATTCTGTTCAACACCAAAACCATTTTTGTAAGAAACTCCCAAATTAAGTTGAGCTTTCATATTCCCCTGCTTTGCGGCCAATCGCAACCATTTTACGGCCTCTTCATAGTTTTGCTCCACACCGTCGCCAAAGTGATAACATTCCCCTAAAGCAGACTGCGCTTCAGCATACCCCTGCTCTGCAGATTTTTTAAACCACAAAACAGCAGCCTCTTCATCCAGTTTTATATCTTCTCCATTTAAGTAACATATTCCCAACTCAAATTGCGCCTCGGCATCGCCAGCAGCAGCACGTAGTTTAAGTTCTTCGATATTCATAGTTCTGTTTTTTTATTTCTTTGCCACAGCAGCAACATCGCCACCATAATTATACCTTATTCTGAATCTCTATCACAAATATCAACCTTTACAATTATACCAAAAAGCAAAAAAGAGGCAGAAAAACGGCCTTAAAAAATTTGTACCAAAACCACAAAGTTTTGGCACAAATCAAGCATCATTTACACAGCTTTATTCTGGACAGTACAATTCTAATTGCGCATAACGGCTTCGCATTAGATTAGTCTTCGAGCTCGCTCTCATCGTAGTTGCCGAACCACTCCTTCAGTTTGCTCTTCGCCTGCGCCTTAACGCGCACGTCAATGCAGTCAAGTTTCTTAATCAGGCCATACAGCACAGCCGCATCGTCACCATAACCAGCAATAGGAATAAAGTCCGGTATCAGGTCTAGTGGCAATATAAAATATCCCAAGGCTGCAACGATTAGCGCCTTCTCGGCCATAGTAACGTTCCCCGACTGAAGAGCATAGAAAAGCACCAACACATAGTATATAACCTTTATGCCGGCCTTCTTGGCAACACTCTTCACCTTATCCCACAACTTGTTCTCGTCATACTCCTTTGCATACTTGCTGTCAGTCAAATCAACTTTCTCAGCATCAAATTTTTCACTCATAGTAATATTGTTTAAATAGTTAATGATACATGTAATACCACAATACAGAGCCACGCTTGCTCTTGCACCGCAAAGTTGAAAAATCCCACACAAATGCCAAAGAAGAAAAAGCTCGCATTTTTGCATAAAATAAAATCTGTACCAAAAACAAATGGTTTTGGTACAGATTTTGTTTTATGCCGTAATTTACATACGCGCAAACCAAGAATGAATCAGGCTGTAAATCCAATCTTTAAGATATTAATCTCTTCCAACTGAGCTACAATTGCCTTCTTGTTAGTCCCAAGCCCGGCAAGTCTCTCCCTAGCCGCCTTCAATTCCTCTTCTTTATCATTCTTTTTAGTTCTGATTTCCTGAATCTGCTCTCTCATCGGTTCAATCAATCCTGTAATGAATGATTCCTTTACAAGCCCTATTACATTGTCCTTGCTAGAAAATGCAGTCTGCAAATATGGATTCGGATCAAATTCAGAACTTAATGAGTTTACCCAATTCAAAAGTTGCTGTTTCACATCACCATGAGTAAAGAGATTCTTAAAAAGATTGTATCCACCCAAAGTGTACCCCATAAGAAATCCCTCAAACACATTTCCAAAAAGAGCACCCCAACTGAACTCTTCTTCTTGCAAATTATCAAAGGAGAAGAGATCTGATGTTTCCATATCCATTTGAACCTTATTCTGTATCGATTTTACAAAATCGCGAGAATCTAACTCAGGTAGATATCTCATCAAGAGGTCCTCAGCATCAGCAAAGAAGTCTCCAATACACCTTTTAATTTTGCGCATACCTTCATCCGCAAGGTTCATTGTTGCTCTCTTCAGGTCCCTTGTCACAAGCTTCTGAATAATGCCATCAACTCTAGGTTGGATTGATTCAACACTCTTGAATCTACTCCATTCATTTTCTACAATGCTGGTAAGATTTCTACAAGCAGCATCTACAACATCTTCAAGTTCATTCCTACCCTTACGTACAATATTCTGTATTTCTGCATCAAGGTCCTCGCCAAGAGAGTCAATCTTCTTCGACAAGCGTCTATTGGCTTTAGTAAGATTTTCCTCTTTCTCATCAATGTCAGAATCGGGCATTGAAAGAAGCTGTATTCTGTTGTTCAACAAATTCAATTCATTATCAATGTCAACTTTTACCTTATCACCGGCTGCCATAATAGCATTCAACGGTTTAGCAAAAAGAATCTTACTTTTCTCATTATCAATAAGATTTTTGACAGCTGCAATAAAATCACTTATATGACTCCAGCGATACAATTCCTCTTGTGTTCCAATACCGAAATTAGAACAATGACGCTTATAAGCAAAATCCAATGATTCTACAGAAGCAATTTTACTCATAGGAAGAGCTGACAATAATGCCATTTCTGCCGACAAAGGAATAGGCTCGACATCACTGAGAATTTCAACAAGCGTATTATCATTACACTCTCTACAAGCCTTTCTTATTTCTGCTTTTACATATTCCTTTATTTGTGTTTCATCTTCAGGATTTGTTTGACTACAATAAGGAATATCATACTTATTGACACCTACAAGTACCTTACCAATTCCACATTGGCGCACATTCTTAAATATTATATCCCGGTCTGTTGCGTCAAAAGGCCTTCCGGCATACAACATCATTATGACGACATCTGCCCTCTTCAAGAAATCCTTTGTTCTCTCTTCACGAGAAACAATGGGGTCATTGAATCCCGGAGTATCGACAATCTCAACACCCTTCAAATACTCATGGGGATAATAGATAGTCACCGACTTTGTTATTGAAACGAATTTGCCATCGGCACCTACATATTCTATGAGATTCTCAAAAGAGTCTTCTTGCGTCTTGCCAAGGTAACCATCAAGCGATACTCCAAGCTTAGCAGCCTTTGAAACCAATTCCTTTGCCGCCTTGATTTTCGATTCATCCAAAGAGTTCGCTGCATCATTTTCTTCTCTTGCAGCCTGCATTTTCTGCTCCTCCCACTCATCTTTTGTATAAAAATCAGCAACAACACGCTCTTTCTCACCATATGTTATTATAGAAAGAGCAGCCGTCATTGGTGTTGCTGCCGCAGGAAGAATATCATCGCCAAACACAAACGAATTGAGAAATGTTGACTTTCCACACTTCATTTGCCCAATGACCCCAATCGTGAGCGTATCCTTGTCCAATTTATCTTTGATTTCTTCAAAAGAGATTGTACCATTAGATAGACTCTTGGGAATCCAACCGAACTCCACAGCCTT
>JAZRGF010000025.1:0-6812 GCA_045644005.1 Bacteroidaceae bacterium
ATTATATTGGAGCTTTAGCTCAAATATACGAATAAACGAGCGAAAATTCAATAAACGAGTGAGAGAAAATTCATTTTCGCTCGCAACGAGTGCAGCAGAATTTCGTGTAAACAAAAATATCAAGTTTACTTGATTATTTCACAGCGAGTGAGAGTATATTCGCGATTTATCGCAAATATAGTAGTTCAAACGAGCGAGAAATACGAAGCTTGCTTCAGTATTTTTCAAAGCGAGTGCCGATTATATTGGAGCTTTCACACAAATATACGAATAAACGAGTGGGATTTTATTCAAAATAAGGTATTTTTTCACTAACTTTGCAGTAATTTTTGAAAAACATCTGTTTAAAAGCAAATATTATGTATACCAACATATTAAAAGAGTTTTTCAATTAAACCTTTTAATTTTTTTGCAGTCAATTTTTATTAGAAACATTATACAGGACACTATGAAGAAATATCTCAAATGGGGAATGGTTGTAGCAATTGTTGCGGGAGCTTCGGTTTTCGGCTATCACAAGCTTACACCACGACAGAATGAAGAGCTTGCCACAACCGAGAACACACCAGTCAAGAACAACGCCAAGAAAGTATTGAATGTAACGGCCAAGATTTTGAAGCCGCATATGCTCACCGACGAGATTCTCACCGTGGGTAAGCTGGTGCCCGACGAAGAGGTACAGCTGACATTTGAGACATCGGGTAAAATCACCGACATTTTCTTCACCGAGGGTACATTCGTAGAAAAAGGCACTCTGTTGGCAAAAGTCAACGACTCACAACTGCAGGCACACCTCTCACGCCTCGAGGCTCAGGTTCCATTGGCCGAGGACCGCGTATACCGCCAGAGCGCATTGTTGCAGCGCGACGCTGTGAGCAAGGAGGCGCTTGAGATTGTAAAGACCGAACTTGCCACACTGAAGGCCGACATAGAGCAGGTGAAGGCACAGATAAAGATGACAGAGTTGCGTGCTCCGTTCGACGGCATAATAGGTCTGCGTCAGGTGAGTGTGGGTGCATATGCCTCACCTTCTACAATCGTCGCTACACTGACTTCAATTTCACCTATCAAAATTGAGTTCTCCGTTTCGGAACGATATGCAAGGGACGTGAAGAGAGGCACGAACCTCACATTCAACGTCGACGGACACATAGCGCCGTTCGAGGCACAGGTATATGCCACCGAGTCGAGCCTCGACCCCGAGACACACAACCTCACCGTCCGCGCCCTTTATGGCAACAAGGACCAGCAGCTAATGCCCGGCCAATACACCGCCATCAGACTCAAGCAGAAGGAGATTGCCGATGCCATTTCCGTTCCTGCCGAGGCCATCGTACCCGAAATGGGCAAGAACAAGGTATTCGTGTACCGCAGCGGCAAGGCCGAGCCTATTGATGTTACAATAGGCCTGCGCACCGATGCCGAGATACAGATTATCGAAGGCCTGCAGAGCGGTGACACCATACTCACATCGGGTACCCTGCAGATGCGCAAGGGTTCTGCCGTAAAAATTGAAAGTTTCGAGTAACGCACAACAAAGAGTAGACAGTTATGAATATATCCGAACTGAGCATACGCCGCCCCGTCCTTGCAACGGTGCTTACAATAATAATACTTATCTTCGGTTTCATTGGCTACAATACCCTTGGTGTACGCGAATACCCATCGGTGGACAACCCCATAATCTCGGTATCGTGCAGCTATGCCGGTGCCAATGCCGACGTCATCGAGAGCCAGATAACCGAGCCGCTCGAGCAGAACATCAACGGTATACCGGGTATACGCTCAATCTCCAGCGTGAGCCAACAGGGTCAGTGCCGCATCACCGTGGAGTTCGAGCTGTCGGTAGACCTTGAGACTGCCGCCAACGACGTGCGCGACAAAGTATCGCGCGCACAGCGTTTCCTGCCACGTGACTGCGACCCGCCTACAGTGTCAAAGGCCGATGCCGACGCCACACCAATCCTTATGATTGCCATACAGAGCGGCAAGCGCTCATTGCTTGAACTCAGCGAGATTGCCGACCTCACCGTAAAGGAGCAGTTGCAGACCATCCCCGACGTTAGTAACGTGCAGATTTGGGGAGAGAAGCGCTACTCAATGCGCATATGGCTCGACCCCACCAAGCTTGCCGCACACGGCCTTACACCCGTGGACGTGAAGAATGCTATCACAAAGGAGAATGTGGAGTTGCCGTCGGGCAGCATCGAGGGAAACACCGTTGAACTCACACTGCGCACTATGGGACAGATGCACACCGCCGGCGAATTCAACAACATAATTCTGAAGAAGAACGGCGGCAACATCAAACGCATAAGCGATGTGGGACATGCCGAGCTTGGCCCTGCCGACATCAAGAGCTACATGAAGATGAACGGTGTGCCAATGGTGGGTGTTGCCGTGATACCACAACCCGGTGCAAACCACATTGAGATTGCCGATGCCGTATACGAGCGCATGGAGCAGATGAAGAAGGACCTGCCCGATGACGTTGAGTACACATACGGATTCGACAGCACCAAGTTCATACGTGCATCAATCGACGAGGTAAAGAGTACCATCTACGAGGCATTCATTCTTGTAATCATCATCATCTTCCTGTTCCTGCGCGACTGGCGCGTAACACTGGTGCCCTGCATCGTTATCCCCGTGTCGCTCATCGGTGCATTCTTCGTAATGTACGTTGCGGGCTTCTCAATCAACGTGCTCACCATGCTTGCCATAGTGTTATCCGTGGGTCTTGTGGTGGACGACGCCATTGTGATGACCGAGAACATATACATACGCATTGAGCAGGGAATGAGACCGCTGAAGGCGGGCATCGAGGGTTCGAAGGAGATTTTCTTCGCCGTCATATCCACCACCATTACGTTGCTTGCAGTGTTCCTGCCCATTGTCTTCATGGAGGGTACCAGCGGCCGCCTGTTCCGTGAGTTCAGCTTTGTGGTTGCCGGTTCGGTTGTCATATCATCATTTGCAGCACTCACATTCACACCGATGATTGCCACCAAGCTGCTCAAGCGCCGCAAGGAGCAGAAGTGGCTCTACCGCAAGACCGAGCCATTCTTTGAAGGACTCAACAACCTCTACTACAAATCGCTCAACAGCTTCTTGAAGGTGCGTTGGGTCGCCATTCCGATACTACTCATAATGTTCGTGCTCATTGGCTATCTTTGGAACAGGATTCCCGCCGAAATGGCACCTATGGAGGACCGTTCACAGATTACCATCACCACACGCGGTGCCGAGGGAGCCAGCTACGAATTCATGCGCGACTACACCGAGGACATCACCCTGTTGGTTGATTCCATTGTCCCCGATGCCGTTTCGGTCACCTCGCGTGTATCAAGCGGTAGCGGTAACATAAGAATCACCTTGAAGGACATTGCCGAGCGCGACTACACCCAGATGGAGGTAGCCGAAAAGCTCACCACAGCCATTGCCGGCAAGACCAAGGCCAGAGCCTTCGTGCAGCAGCAGTCATCGTTCGGCGGACGCCGTGGCAGCATGCCAATCCAGTACGTTTTGCAGGCCACAAGCTCCGAAAAGCTACAGGAGGTATTGCCGGTGTTCCTGCAACGCGTCCACGAGAACCCCGTGTTCAAGATGGCCGATGCAGACCTCAAGTTCAACAGCCCCGAGACACGCGTGAACATTAACCGTGACAAGGCAGGCATGCTTGGTGCAAGCGTGCGCGACGTGGCAGAGACACTGCAGTACGGCCTCAGCGGCCAGCGCATGGGCTATTTCTACATGAACGGAAAGCAGTACGAAATAATTGGACAAATCAACCGCCAGCAGCGCAACACACCATCGAGCGTGAAATCAATCTACATACGCTGCAGCAACGGCCAGATGATACAGCTCGACAACTTTGTAGAGTTCATTGAGTCGACAGCACCGCCAAAGCTCTATCACTACAACCGTTTCCTGTCGGCTACCATATCTGCCGGACTGGCCGAAGGCAAGACAATCGGCGATGGACTGGCCGAAATGGACAAGATTGCCGAGGAGGTTCTTGACGACTCGTTCCGCACAGCGCTCAGCGGCGACTCAAAGGAGTTCCGCGAGAGCTCATCGAGTCTCATGTTCGCCTTCATCCTCGCCCTGGTGCTCATTTACCTTATCCTTGCAGCCCAGTTCGAGAGTTTCAAGGACCCATTCATCATCATGCTCACCGTGCCCCTTGCCATTGCAGGAGCACTCGTGTTCATGGATTGCAGAGACATCACCATGAACGTGTTCAGCCAAATCGGCATCATCATGCTCATTGGACTTGTAGCAAAGAACGGTATTCTTATTGTTGAGTTTGCCAACATGAAGCAGCAGGCAGGCGAGAGCAAGATGGAGGCCATAAAGAGCGCATCACTGCAGCGCCTGCGCCCCATCCTCATGACCAGCCTCTCCACAATGCTCGGACTCTTCCCGCTGATGTTCGCCGGTGGCGAAGGTGCCAACCAACGCATTGCAATGGGTACAGCCGTTGTGGGCGGTATGCTGGTATCGACAATACTCACAATGTACATTGTCCCGGCAGTATACAGCTACATTTCAACAGAGCGTGAAGAAAATAAAGAGGAGGGAAACAGATGAAAAAGACCATATTGACAATATTCGCATTTGCCACGTTTGTACTTGGCAGCAATGCACAGACATATACCTTGAGCCAATGCCTGAAGAAAGGACTCGAGAACAACTACTCGCTGCGCATCACACGTAACCAGGAGGAGATAGCCCACAACAATGCCACAGCCGCCAATGCCGGCTACATGCCCACCATTGACATTGCTGCCGGTTACAACGGCACACTCGGTGGCAACAGCACAAAGCTGCGCACCACCGGAGACATTGAGAACAGCGGCAACAGCTTCGACAGCAACATAAGCGCCGGTGTGGATGTAAACTGGACCATCTTCAACGGTTTCAAGACAAAGACCACATACCAGCAGCTCAAGGAGATGGAGAAGATTGGTAAGACCGAGACACGCCTTGCCATTGAGGATTTCATCGCCGGACTCACTGCCGAATATTACAATTTCCTGCAGCAGCGTCTGCGCCTCAACAACTACTACAATGCCGTGCTGTTGTCAAAGGAGCGCTTGCGCATTGTCGAGGAACGCTACAACATAGGCAGTTTCTCACGTCTTGATTACCAGCAGGCGAAGGTTGACTTCAATGCCGACAGCGCCCAGTACATCAAGCAGCAGGAGGTCGTGATTACATCACGTATCGCACTCAATGAAATGATGGCCATAGAACAGGTATACACCCCTATCACAACCGTCGAGACAACCATTGAGGTAGACAGCACTCTCGACTTCATCCACCTGTGGAACAGAATGCTCGAGAACAACACCGAGCTGTTGCTTGCCGACCACAACAAAGCCCTCACGCAACTTGACTACAAGAAGGTGCTGTCACGCAACTACCCCTATCTGAAACTGAATGCAGGCTACGACTATGCCTACAACAACTACGGCAAAGGAACATATATGCACCGTAACGGATGGGGCGGCAATGCATCGGTAACCATAGGATTCAACATCTGGGACGGCAACCGCCGACGCGAGAAGCGCAACGCGCAGATTGCCATAGAGAACGGCAAGCTGCAGCGTGAGAAACTCGTACTCTCCCTGAAGGCCGACCTTGGCAACATGTGGCAGGCATACCAGAACAACCTGCAGCTGCTGAACCTTGAGAAACTGAATGTAATTACGGCGCCCGAGAACCATGAGATTGCCAAGGAGCGTTATATGCTTGGCGACCTGTCGGGTATTGAGATGCGCGAGGCACAGCAAAGCCTTCTGCGCGCCGAGGAGCGCCTGCTCTCCGTTGAATATGACACCAAGATATGCGAGATATCTCTCCTGCTCATCAGTGGAGAGATAGGCAACTACCTCGAATAACAAGACAACAGATTGTAGAAATCCACGCAACTATTCCTGAAGAAATAAAAAGAATCACTATATAAAAATGAAAAAAATACTGTTTGCACTATTGCTGATAGCCCCATTGAGCCTGCTTGCACAGGTTACAGGAAGCATCAAAGGAGTAATAATGGATGACGAGAACGGCGAACCATTGCCATATGTCACCATAGCCCTCACCCCAGAGGGAAGCAGCACCCCCACAGCAGGATGCAGTTCGGGCGATGACGGCCCGTTCCGCCTCACAAACGTAAAAGCCGGCAAATACAATGTCACCGCGTCATTTGTAGGCTACATTGACAATACACGCAATGTTACCATCACTGCAGGCAAGAACAATATAGACCTTGGTACAATAACCCTCAAGAGCGACAGGAAACTGCTGAAAGAGGTTGTTGTCACCGAGCAGCGCTCGCAGATGAGCTTCGAGATAGACAAACGCGTGTTCACCGTTGACCAGAGCCTCGCCACCACAGGCGGCTCGGCAAGCGACGTGCTGGCCGAGATACCATCGGTCGAAGTGGACAACGAAGGTACCGTGTCACTGCGCGGCAGCGAGAGTGTAACAGTGTGGATAAACGGCAAGGCAAGCGGACTCACCAGCGACAACCAGGGCGACATCCTGCAGCAGCTTCCCGCCGGCTCAATAGAGAAGATTGAGGTCATCACCAACCCATCGGCCAAACACTCGCCCGAGGGAACAGCCGGCATCATCAACATTGTCCTCAAACGCGACCGCAAGGCAGGATATTACGGCAGCGTGCAGGGTGGCATGGATTCAAGGCTGGGTTACAACGCCGGTGGCAACGTCAACTACAGCAGCGGCAAAGTCGATGCCTACGTAGGCTTCAACTACCGCAACATGCGATTCGAGAACGAGGGCAT
>JAZRGF010000026.1:0-5469 GCA_045644005.1 Bacteroidaceae bacterium
ACGGTCTCGTATTGATTCATTTTTAATTAATAAATTGGTTAAACAATCGTTTTTACTAAACGCGGGTGCAAAGATAGGCATTTTTTCTTAAACACAAAAGCCATTTGCAATCTTTTTGCCCAAACAGGCTCAAATAGTGCAATTTAGGCAGAGAAAGAGAGCTATAAAAGAGTTTTTACGACAAAAACAACTGTTTCCCACACTATTTGCACCCCAAAACATCTATTTTTGGCAAAAAAATTTCGTTCTCTTGAGAATTATGCGTTTCTTTGCAAAAAGAATACAATAAAAAAACATATAGCATTATGGCAAAAAAGATTCAGCTCTTAGGTTTCATTCTTATCATCATTGGCGCCGTACTCATTTCTTTGAGCATGACATTGGCGTGGAACAACAGCAACGCAATCAGCTTTGGTTCTGCAGGCTTGGTTGTTGCCGGCATTGTAACTTACGTTTTGGCAGGCAAGAAGGCTATTAATGACGACATCGCCAAGAAGTAAGAACGAGCCACTCTTTTGCACAAAAGGGAAAAGCATTAAAAAGTACAGACATAAAAAGAGCACTCCGTGGAGTGCTCTTTTTATGTCTGTAACATCATTGCAAGGATTAAGCCTCCGCATCGGGAGCAATGAGTTTGTAACCCTTACCGTGAATATTGATGATTTCAATGTTCTCATCGGCCTTCAGGTGCTTGCGTAACTTAGTTATATATACATCCATGCTACGTGCATTGAAGTAGTTGTCATCGCTCCACACGGTCTTGAGCGCATAGTCACGCTGCAGAATCTCGTTACGGTGAGCGCAGAGCAAACTCAACAGTTCAGACTCTTTAGTAGTGAGCTTTGTCTGCTGGTCATCGATTGTAAGCAGCTGCTTCTGGGTGTCGAACTGGAAACGACCAATCCTGTAAAGCACATTCTCCTTGTTTTTCTTGCCACACACGCGACGCAATACTGTCTCAATGCGCACCACCAACACCTCCATGCTGAAAGGTTTTGTTATATAATCGTCGGCACCAATCTTGAAGCCCTCAAGAATATCCTCGTTCAATGACTTTGCAGTAAGGAATATGATGGGAATTTCCGGATTCACGGCACGGATTTCCTGAGCCAAAGTAAAGCCATCCTTTATCGGCATCATCACATCAAAGACACACAGGTCAAATTTTCCCTTCAAGAAAGCCTTATATCCGGCATCGCCATCGGGACAAAGCTCGGCATAATATCCTTTTGCCTGGAGGTATTCACGCAAAAGCATGCCCAGGTTCTCATCGTCCTCGCATAGCAGAATTCTCTGTTTCTCTTCCATAATAAAATTATTTTAAAGGTAATACAATTACAAATTTAGTTCCCATGCCATACTCACTCTCGGCATGTATTGTTCCACGGTGAGCCCTGATAATCTGTTTCACATAAGCAAGGCCAAGGCCGAAACCCTTTACATTGTGGACATTGCCGGTGTGCACGCGGTAGAAGCGGTCAAAAATCTTCTTCAGATGCTCCTTTTTCATACCAATGCCATTATCCTTTACCGAGAGTACAAACTTGCCACCCACATTCGAGGTCTGTATCTCAAGTTCGATGGGAACATCTTGTTTCCTGTACTTCACGGCATTGTCGAGCAGATTGAAGACCACATTGGTAAAATGCATCTCGTCGACCTTAATATATGGGTCGGTAGCCTCGAGCGATGTATTTATTGAACCACCGCTCTGCCCCACCTTCATGGCAAAGGTGTTCACAATGCCGGCAATGAGTTCATTGGCATCAAGCTCCTTCATATTCAACGCAGCGGTGTTCTTGTCATCAAACATAGACATCTGCAACACCTTGTCCACCTGGAATCGCAGGCGCTTTGTCTCGCTTGATATGACACCCGAGAGACGCTGAAACATTTCGGGCGACTTTGCCACACTCTCGTCCTGCAACATCTGCGCCGCAAGGGAGATTGCCGAGATTGGAGTCTTGAACTCGTGGGTCATATTGTTTATAAAGTCATTCTTCATTTTTGTAATCCTCTTGTGCCTCACAGCCATGTACAGCGTGAACATGAATGTTATCAACAGCACGAATGTAAAGAACAGCGAGGGTAACATAAATTTAACCGAAGCATATATAAATTTGTTCAACGCCGACTTTGGAAAGCAGACCTCGAGCATTGCCCCACGCACCGCATTGTCATTCTCGAACAGAGGCTGTTCAATCACCTTACCACACTCCTCGACAACGCTGTTGTAAACGGTGTCGCGGCCATTGTGGTCGAGAAGTCTTATACCGAACGGCAAATCACACCCGTTGTTCTTGAGCTCGGCCGCGATATAACGCTCGAGATTCCCGAAATCCTCAATCCTGCTCTGCAACGGTTTTGCTCCGGCACTCTCTAGCATATGAAAAATTACCTCGTCTAGGACATCGCGCTGGTATTTCGCCCTCATCTTGAGCACATCGTGCTGCAAGCGCTGCGCCTCCTCCACTGTTAGCGCCTTGCTCAAATCCTTGATAAAGAAATCCTCGTCCAAATGGTGATGATTCTGGGGCACCGCGGTATTCACCGTTATGGTAGAGACCACACCGCCATTGTTAGTGGATGTGGTATAGCTGCGAACAACGGTTGACCTGCCGCCCACAAAACTGCCTTTCTTTATATAACCGCTATTATCCTCGGTAAGATACTTGCGTACCTCGTCCATCTCCAGTTTATGCGCCACTTGATTGAGGCTCCTGTGCGCTCCATCATAAAACTGGCCAAGACGCATATCTACAAGCATGTTGATATATGTAACCTGCAAATAGAGCAACGCTACAAAGCAAATACCCATAACGGTGGCCACTGCACTTATCGTCATCTTCTTCATATCGCAAATATAAAGACTACATTTTCAAACATACAAATCAAACCGCCACTAATTTAGAACTATTTTTATTAATTAACAAAACATTTATAATTAATTGCGATTTTAACAACTTAATTTTTACAAATCATATACATATTACTAAATACGGCATCATTTTAACATAAAGGGATGGACATACGTCCATCCCTTTATGTTATTATCATACGGTGCGTTACCGTTACTCTTCGTCCTTGACAGCCAGTTCCTCAACAAGCTTGTTCTGTACATCGCCAGGAACAAGCTCATATGACGATGGCGACATGATGAACGACGCACGTCCACCGGTAAGTGAGCTCAACGTTGTAGAGTAAGAAGCCATCTCCTTCAAAGGAACCTTGGCAACAAGTTTCTCATAGCCGTTCTCGCTCTCCATGCCCATAATCATACCACGGCGTCCCTGGATGTCGCTCATGACATCACCCATCTTGTCCGATGGAACGAATACCTCTACATCATATACAGGCTCCAACACCTTTGGACCCGCCTCGCGGAACGCAGCACTGAAGGCATTACGGCCTGCAAGCATGAACGAGAGCTCGTTAGAGTCAACCGGGTGCATCTTGCCGTCGTAAACGATTACGCGCACGTCACGTGCATAAGAGCCGGTAAGCGGACCGCGCTCCATGCGCTCCATAACACCCTTGAGAATAGCAGGCATAAAGCGGGCATCAATGCTACCACCAACAATGCTGTTCACGAACACCAACTTGCCACCCCAATCGAGTGTAACCTCCTCGGTAGCCTTGGCATTGATCTTGAACTCCTGACCACCGAAACGGTATACCTCCTGCAACGGCTTGCCCTCCTCGTATGGCTCAACAATCATGTGAACCTCACCGAACTGACCGGCACCACCCGACTGCTTCTTGTGGCGATAATCGGCACGCGCAGCCTTTGTAATTGTCTCGCGATAAGGAATCTTTGGCTCCTCGTACTTCACCATCACCTTCTCAACGTGCTCAAGACGCCATTTCAATGTACGCAAGTGGAACTCACCCTGACCATGAACGATTGTCTGGCGAAGCTCCTTAGACTGCTCAACGCGCCATGTAGGATCCTCCTCGTGCATACGGTTTACAATCTGCATCATCTTCTCGATCTCAGACTCATTGACAGGCTTGATGGCACGTGAATATTTTGATGCGGGGTACTTCACAAGAGCAAACTTGTGAGTGCAATCCTTTGCGTTGAGTGTATTACCAATCTTGATATCCTTCAACTTCACTGTACAACCCAAGCCGCCGGCCTACAACTCATCGACAGCCACGCGGTTTGCACCTGCGCTGCAGAAAATCTGTGCAATGCGCTCCTTTGAACCGCGGTCGGCATTCACAAGGTCATCACCGGCCTTCAATGTACCGCTCATCACCTTGAAGTAGTTCACCTCGCCAATGTGTGGCTCTACAGATGTCTTGTAGAAGAAGATAGAAGTAGGAGCCTCGCTATTGTAAGGAACAGTCTCACCATCGGCATCAACAGGCTGTGGCATGTCGCTAATCTCGGGAGCCACATTCGCAAGGAACTCGAGCAGACGACTCACTGCAACGTTGGTTGAAGCAGAACAGCAGAGCACAGGATAAACACTGTCGGTCTCAAGGCCAAGACGTGCACCCTTACGGATCTCGTCGGTTGTCAACTCCTCTGTCTCGAAGAACTTGTCCATCAAGCCCTCTTCGTTCTCTGCAGCCTTCTCGACAAGCTCCATGTGGAGAGCCTTTGCCTTCTCGTACTCGCTGTCAGGAATTTCCTCAACAAGTGGTGGCTGACCCTCACCAGCGTAGGTAAGTTTCTTCATCAACAGAACGTCGATGATTGTGCTGAAGCCGGGACCTGCATTCAATGGATACTGCACTGGCACTACCTTTGAGCCGTAGATTGACTGCAGCTGCTCAATGATGGTATCATAGTCGCACTTCTCGTTATCGACCTGGTTAACCACGAACATCATAGGCTTCTTCATCTTCTTCACATAACGGTAGCAGTTCTGTGTACCCACCTCAACACCATACTGACCATTGATGACCATCATTGCCAAGTCGGCAACAGTCATGGCGCTCACCATACTGCCCGCGAAGTCGTCGGAACCCGGGCAGTCGATAAGGTTCAGTTTCTTGCCCGCCTGCTCAATCTGGAATACAGTCGAAAACACCGAATAGCCATACTCATGTTCAACAGGGAAGTAGTCGCTAACGGTGTTCTTTGCCTCAATAGTACCTCTACGTTTGATAATTCCACCCTCATAGAGCATAGCCTCTGTGAGAGTGGTTTTTCCAGAGCCGGAACATCCTACGATCGCAATGTTCTTGATTTCGTTAGTCTGATAAGTTTTCATATTATTTTGTTTTTTTTAGTTAATGGAATGAGAATGGGGTTAAAACAAATAATCTTCATCATTCTGAATAGTTTTTATTCACCTTGCGCCCTTAACTCCATCCCAAAAGGTTAGTTAGTTAGTTTTTTAAAAGTGATGGCAATGTAGTAATTTTTCAAAACAAAAGCAAATAGAAAGGGAATGTTTTTTCAAAAAGAGATAAAAAAAGTAACTTCGCGACATATTTTCAACACAAAGTGACAAA
>JAZRGF010000027.1:0-1461 GCA_045644005.1 Bacteroidaceae bacterium
AGGGTACATACGTTGAGCCTCAGAAGCCTACACGTTACGAGACTACAAAGGTTGAGAACGGTGACTTTGTTGGCCAAATCCCCTGGTACACAATCCAGATTGGCCAGCAGGGCTATGTCCTTGCCGACAACGGCAATGCAAGCTACATTGCACTCGATAACACCGAACTCGACACAGAGAACCCTGCACAGCTTTGGTGCTTTACCGGTAACGAGGAGGATGGCTATCACATATACAACAAGCAGGCCGGCGCAACAAAGGTGCTTGCTGCCCCCACAACAATGAGTGGAACAACAGGTGCAGGTTCGCACCCCGTGCTCAAGGAGAAAGATAATCTCCCTGCCGGTTACACAGCAGTGTGGCGTTTTATGGATTCACGCGACCTTGGTTCAACCGATGTAGCCTATGCTTATATGTACGAGGATGGTTATATCTCCAACAAGGTGAACAACCGCGACAACAAGCTCGCTTTCTGGACAGGTGGTCAAGATGCCGGCTCTACATTGCGAATCCTTTATGTCGAGACAACAACAAGCATCGACGAACTGAATGTTGAGAATGATGTAAATGCAGTCTATGACCTTCAGGGCCGTCGCTTGGTAGAGACCGAGAAAGGTATCTACATTGTTGATGGCGAAAAGGTGCTTGTAAAGTAAGGCCTCACCCCTAACCCTCTCCCAAGGAGAGGGAGCAAAAAATGTTATTACTAAAATGTATTATTCCCGGCAGTCGCGCGCGACTGCCGGGAATTTTTTTGTAATATATCCCCAGAATGTATTTTGTCATGTTGAACGGAGTCGAAACATCTATAAATAACGTGAGCTCGATATAAGCTAAATCAAATCGCGAACCTGTCATTTTTCGGGCAAGCCCTCAACAACACGTCTCACACAAGGTTGACTTTGGCCCCTACGGGCGTCGATCTTCGATTCGGAATGACAAAACTTAAAGTTTTGTTATCGGCGAGTTCATTAGCGGCTGGTCGCACGAAGCATGGATGAAAATCATGCCGTGCGGGTCGCTGAGAAATGAACGAGCCATGACATAGCAAATATAGAATGACAAAATACGCTAAATTTTAGTATAAATTCTTATATCGAACTCACGTTAATTTATTATAAAAAAGACAAATGTTTGCATCTGTCATTTTAATTTTTTTTCTTTGCATAAGGTGGAGTCTGCTTGCTTGCATGCTCCCGCTAATGAGTGATTTTTTATTAACTAACTAATGTTTATAATGAAGAAACTTTTTACTTCTTTGTTCTTGTTGGGTATGATGGCTCCACTTGGAGCATCGGCGCAGTTCCAGCTCAATGCTGAGGCTCCCGCAAACCCCGACAATGCACCGCTTCCAGTACACCCGGTGCCCAGTGACCGACAACTCTTGTGGAACGAGACAGAGTTCTATGCCTTCTTCCACTATGGTATGAACACATTTACAGGCTCTGAGTGGGGCTATGG
>JAZRGF010000028.1:0-1005 GCA_045644005.1 Bacteroidaceae bacterium
TGCTATGTCCAAGAGCCAGCCCTCAGGAATCAGACCGTCGAAAAATGGGAATAACACATCGCTTTTGTAGGGCTGAGGACGCAAAGGCAATGTTAGACTGATAGCTTGCGATAAGGGGTTTTGCAGATATTCGGTGTCATATACAAATAGAAATCCCTCTTCGTTTTCTACTAATCGCCCTGCCAATGTGTCTTGGAAATATATCTTAGCACTCTTCATTTTGTTGGCATTTTGTAGGCAACAGTTCTGCGCCAAAAAGACTCAAGACCAGATTCACCTTGTCCATACGGAGTGTGGTCTTACCTTGCTCTAAATCACGAACGAAACGCAATCCCACGCCTGCCTTGTCGGCAAGGTCTTCCTGTGTCAGTCGTTACTGCTTACGCATATCCTTTACATATTGCCCTAATTTGGTTTTTTCCATATCTTTTTATATTATATCGGGTATAAAATTGGAAGTGCTATTGCAGGTTATACCCTTTCGGGTGTAATAATTGGATTTCGTAGTGGTTTTATACCCTTTCGGGTGCAAAGGTAGTGCTTTTTTGTGATATATGCAAGCGTTTTATGCTTTTTTTGCCTCTAATATCATTTCGCAGAGTTCGCGGATAGCGCCATCGCCGCCGTTTTTGGTGAGGTGGATAATGCCTGGGACGGCTTTGACTACAGCTACTGCGTTGGCTGGACATGCGGCTACGCCAGCGTGCTGCAAAAGGTCGGGGTCATTAACATCGTCACCCACAAAGCAGACATTCTCCAATGTAATGCCCAACTCCTTGCAAATCTCGTTGGCAGCATCCAGTTTGGTCATCTTCACGCCGTCCACTACGCGGCCGACACCTGTATATATATATTCCAAGCCGAGTTTTTGTCCACGTTTCAAGCCAATGGCTGTGTTCTCGCTGGTGAGGATACCGCAAGGAATACCCGCTTTGCGCAACAAGACAATACCCATGCCGTCATATACGCAGAAACGTTTGAACTCGTCACCGCTCTCGGTGTAGT
>JAZRGF010000029.1:0-7747 GCA_045644005.1 Bacteroidaceae bacterium
ACCCTTCACACGCTCGTCAACCTGAGCAGGAGTCTCTGTTGTGAAGTAGTTGTTAAGCACCTCCATATCACCGTTGAAGTTTGTAGCACCCTTGAGGTAGAATGTAACCTCTGTTGCATTCTTCACTGTGATACCCTTGCCTGTTGCTGTAACTGTTGCACCCTCGTCGGCAACAACGTGAAGGCGTGTAGCATAGTTTACAGATGTCATTGCGCCTGTGAACTCGGCAGTGTTGCCGCTGTATGTAACAGCACCGGCGCCGATACCTGTACCCGGCTCAAGCATGAATGTAAGGTTGAGCTTATCCTCGCCCTCGGTCTTGTACTGACCTGCGATTACCTGATCAGGGGCAGAGCTGAAGTACTTGCGTACCTGCTTTGTACCGTTTGCGTTCTTGAATTCAACGCCTGCGATACCCTCCTCAATGTCGAGGTAACGTACATAGTCGGTTACACCCTCATAGACAGCGTTGTCGTTGTTTGCGATGAACAGTGAACCGAAGTTCATGAATGTACGGTTACCGCCACCTGCACCTACAACGTTTGCAGGACCGCTCCAGAGAGTCTTCTCGTTGAACTGGAGTTCCTCGGTGCGTACACCGCCGAATACCATACAGCCAAGTTCACCGTTACCGAGTGGCAATGCATACTCCATCCAAGGATAGCTTACGCCGGCAGCCTCGGCCGATGTTGTGTACCACAATGTATTCGGGTTCTTTGGAGAGAATGAAGATACACCCTGAATCTCTGAAATCTCGTGAATGTACTCATCGGGATAGTCCGCACAGTCAACTTCCTCAAGGTAGAACTGGCTACCTGTATCGTTGTTTGTAGCTGCAGAGCTGTTCCACAAAGCAAGGAAGTTGCCACGCTTGTTCCAGTAGTCATTGCTTGTACCGGACTTCTTGATATATGAAGGCTCTGTTGCACTGAACTTGATTGTACCGTCGAACTTTGTTGTGTATGAAGTATTCTCAGGAGCAACCATTGTAGCGCGTGCTTTATCCTCGCTACCTGTCATACCAAGCACCTTTGAGAGACCTGTAGAGTAGTTGTAAATTCTGTAAGCCGAACCGTCTGCAACAAAAGCCCAGATACCCTGATTATCGCGTGGAGTGTTTGTATTTGTAAGCAACATGCTGTTACCCTCAAGATATTCGGGATTCAAGCTTACATAACCACCGTGACCACCACGGATTGTGTAGAACTTTGTACCGGCATCAAAGTAGCTTACAAAAACTACAGAACCGTCAATGCTTGCTGTAGCGAGCTTGCCTGCAACCTCGTTAGCCTTCAAGTGGCTTCTCTTGAGTACGAAGTCAACAGAGAATGTAGCGCCGTCCTTGTACTCTGCGCCGTTGATAACAACACCTGCAGAAGCATCGTCAGTACCAAGGACAGATACAGTGAATTCAGAAACAGGAGCAACGCCCTCTTCAATGATGTAGCAGTTACCCGGGTCAGTTGTTGTCCAGCTGTTAACCACAATACCGGCATCCATCTGGTTCTGCTCCTGAGAGTTCATACCGTTACCGCCGATTGTGAGCTTCCAAGGATAGCTGCCACCAACATTTGTAAAGCCAAGTGGTGAAGACGCTGTTGCTGTGAAGCTACCATTTGAGCTTACATACTTCTCGGCACCCAAGCTGTAGAGATAGTAGTTTGAACCGTTCTTCTCGATACGGAACAACTGTGCGGGATCTGCATTGTTTCTTGTTACAGTACCCACTTTCTTACCGGTGCTACCACAAATTTCGCCCGGTACGTTGTCGCTGTACAACAAGAAAGCACGCGCACTACGCAATGTGTAAACCTTGTCGTTACTCAGTTGCGAGAGATCAGTTACTGTCTGCGCCTGTGCGGCAAAAGCCAAGCACAAGAAAGAGACAAGCATAAAGAAGATCTTTTTCATAGAGTTTGTTTTAAGTTAGTATTAAGTTTTATTTATGTATCCAAAAACCGGCACACTCTTTGGAGCATACCATTTCGGTTAGCAAAAATAAAGCATATTATTTACAAAAGCAAATAAATATATATTAATTATAATATAAAGCAAAAACAGATATAAAGCAAAAACAGGCTCACCCTAACGGGCAAGCCTGTTGAATTTTAACATTTGGAGTTCATTATCACGAAAGCAGCGCTGTCGCCAACTGCTCCATTGCAGGCAAGTCGCTCTCCTTCATACGGGAGCGGATTGTCACCATCGGTTCCACAACCGTAACGTTCTTCATACCCTCAAGCATTGCACGCATCACGCGCCCTGCAGTCGGTGCCCACGAGCCGTTCTCCACTATCGCCACCTTGCGGTTCTGGTAGTTCTTCAGCTTCAGGTGGTGCAGGAAGTCATGCATCGGCGGGAACACATCGGCATCGTACGATGCTGCACAAACCACCATGTGGCTGTAACGGAATGCATCCTCAACAGCCTCGGCCATATCGCAGCGCGAGAGGTCGGTCACAACCACCTTTGGAGCGCCCTTCTCTTGCAACATAACGGCAAGACGATTGGCAGCCGCAGCAGTTCCGCCATGGATTGAGGCATAGGCAACAAGCACGCCCTCGGTCTCGGGTTCATATTTGCTCCAGATGTCATACAACCCGATGTAGTGGCCAAGATTTTCTCTCAGCACCGGGCCATGGAGCGGACAGATAGTCTTTATGTCAAGCGTTGCAGCCTTTTTGAGCAGCGCCTGCACCTGTGCACCATACTTGCCGCAGATGTTTATGAAATAACGGCGTGCCTCGCAATCCCAAGAACCCTCGTTGCACAATGCGCCGAACTTGCCAAACGCATCGGCCGCAAAGAGCACCTTCTCGCTCTGCTCATAGGAGACCATCACCTCGGGCCAATGAACCATCGGTGCAACAAAGAACTGCAGGGTGTGGCTACCGAGCGACAATGTGTCGCCCTCCTTCACAGCAATAGTGCGACCTTCAAAATCTACGCTGTCAAAGAACTGTGGCATCATCTGCACTGCCTTTGCCGTTGCAACCACTTTCACCTGTGGATAGCGGCCGAGCACCTCATGGATGAGCGCAGCGTGGTCGGGCTCCAAGTGCTGCACAACAAGATAATCGGGGGTACGGCCGTCAAGGACGGCCTCGACATTTGCCCACCACTCTGCGCTCTTGCGCGCATCGACAGTGTCCATGATTGCCACCTTCTCATCGAGGATTACGTACGAGTTGTATGCCAGTCCCGCGGGCACAACATATTGGCTCTCAAAGAGGTCGATATCAAGGTCATCGACCCCTACATATTTTATTGCAGGTGTTATTTCCATTGTTCTTGTTTTTTATTTTACAAATATCAGAACTGCACTACAGGCGCATTCTCCACACCCTCCTGCGCTTCAAAATAAGGACGCTTCTCAAAGCCGAACATTCCGGCAAGAATGTTACGCGGGAATGTACGAATTGAAGTGTTGTAACCTTTTGCAACCTCGTTGAAGTTACGGCGCTCAACGCTTATGCGGTTCTCGGTACCCTCAAGCTGCGCCTGCAACTCCAGGAAGTTGGTATTTGCCTTGAGGTCGGGGTATGACTCGGCAACGGCAAGCAGGCGTCCAAGCGCTGCACCCACCTCGCCCTGGCTCTTCTGGTACTCCTGCAACATTTCGGGAGTCAGGCTCTCGGCATCCACAGTCACCTGTGTTGCACGTGCGCGGGCTGCCACAACCGCATCAAGTGTCTCTTTCTCGTGCGCGGCATAACCCTTTACGGTGTTCACAAGGTTGGGAATGAGGTCGGCACGACGCTGATACTGGTTCTCGACATTGCTCCATGCTGTACTGACAGCCTCATCAGCCTTCACGAGTTCATTATAACCGGTTACCGCCCAAACGGCAACAACAGCTACTGCTACCAAAATAATGATTGTTGACTTTTTCATATTCTTAGTTTTTTATTGTTTATACATGCTCTCAAAAACGGCTGCCGGCACCACCGCCGCCAAAGCTGCCGCCACCGAAACTGCCGCCGAAGCCGCCACCGCGGCCAAATCCTCCACCACCGATTATAGTTCCACCGTGCGAGCCTCCACCGTTGGTGTTGAGAGTATTGCTGCGCTGTTTGAAGGTGTGTCCGCAATTCTTGCAGACATATGTAGTCTCCAGCACAGTTGCACCGTTGGCTTCCCTTATGGTCTGCGAACCGGTGCGCTGGATATTGTGTTTGCCACACTTTGGACAGCGATGGAAATACCACACGATAAAGGCTATCAGCAGGAGAAAGCACAAGACACCCACTATAGCAAGTATCATGACAAGCCGTTCCTCCTCGTCATCGGCAGGCGGCTGCATTGTTCCGTCCAGAACACCGCAGACAGCACGCATGCCGGCCACCATTCCTGTATCCCAGTCGCCGGCGGCAAAATGCTCCACCATATATTGCTGCTGTATGCGCTTGCATATTGCATCGGGCATCACCCCCTCAAGGCCATAGCCTGTGGCGAACTGCACACAACGTTCGCCTGTGGAAAGCAACACCACGAGGCCATTGTCACTCTCTTCCCGCCCCACTCCGTTCTCCTTACCCAAGCGATAGGCAAAGTCGAAGCAGTCGCCACCATCAACGTTGCCAAGCACAGCCACAAGCACTTGAATGCCGGTGCTCTCCTCAAGCGCGAGAAGCATGCTGTCAATTGTTGCCACTGACGATGCAGAGAGTATCCCGTCGGGGTTACTCACATAGCGTGTGCGGTCGGCAAGATGCACCATGGGCACATCCTCTACCTTGTACACCTTTGCCTCTGCAACAGATACGAAGCAGAGCAGGAGCAACAGCACGCCCAATATACTTTTTCTCATTTCCAAACAGTTACATTGCATTCAACGCATTGTCAAAGCCTTTTACAATAGCCTCGCTGTCGGTTGAAATCTTCTTTATATCTACACTGCGCAGCAGTTGCTCAAGCTCCGCAACGCGTTGCGCGTTACCCGCAGCCTTGGCCTCGGCAAGCAGTATCTTATATTTCTCGAACAACTGTATGCCCTGCACAAGTCGCTCCCAACGGATTGAGCTCACGCTGAACGGATAGATGACATAAGTGTCGCCTGCAGGCCATGCTGTGAAGCGCGAATCCTCCTCGGGGGTCACAGTCCAGCTGTTGTATGCCCAACGCAGATAGCCGTCGAGGTCTTTTGCAAGTGCTTCAAGAGCAATGAAGGCAGCATCGGCAGGGTCCGAGAAAGTAAAGAGATTGGGATACTCGGCACTGCAGCATGTGTAGTAGGTCGACACCTTACCCTGCGCACGGCGTGTAGCCAAGAGCTCGGGGGTATATGCACCGTATGCAAAGATATCGAGGCAGTAGTCATAAATGTCGGCCTCAATCTCGGGGTGATAGTTGCCCGCCATCGAAATCTTCATTCCAGGAGCGAACTCTTTGATGACCTTTATGGCAGCCTGCATCTGCTGCAAACTGCGCTCGTCCATTGAAATGAAGGTTTTCCCGAACCAGCCTTTCTCTTCAAGGTGAGCCTTGAATGCACTGAGCATTCCACCCCAGAACTTGGTATAGGCTTCCTCACCGGGAGCACAGTTGATATACTTGTGCGAGTGGGTGGCCTGGTCATAATAGCGGAAAGAGAGTTTCCATGGAATCATTGAGAAACAGGTAATCTCCTTGTCAATGCCGCACGACATCATGAACTCCACCCAACGGTCGAAGATTGTGAAATCATACCACCAGGTACCGTCAGCCTTCTTCACCCATGTAACCATGCTGCCGAATGGGACATATGTCTGCCCGTCCCATGGGCGGTCAATGAGCGTTGCTGTGATAGCCTTTTGGCCGGCCGACGCCAACTTCAACATATAAGGACGCAACACCTCAAAATGTTCATTGCTCCAAAGCTCGACATTGTGAACACGCGCAATGGCGTACGGGTTCTGCCAAAGGTCGAGGTGGAATGCCCACTCCTTTGGAGCGGGCAATGTACGGCCGAGCACTTTGACGCCATAGCTATATTTTGTCTTCTTGCCATTGCACACAAGCTCTACAGCGCCCTTGTATGTTCCGGGCTTTGCATCCTGTGGTACCTGAATTGTAAGCCACAAGCCACGACGGGCACCACCGGCAAGCACTGTAGTATCGGCAGCTGTTATACGGTCGGCAACGGGTACCTCGCCGTATGCATCAACATCGTGACGGCCACAGCCGGTAAACTTGTCGGTGAGCACAGGCTGCACAAAGCCACCAACAACGTTTGCTGCAGGGATTACACTCCTGCCACACTTGAGGTCGCAGAACTTGTACTCCACGGCACACTCCTTTGCGCCGTTTTCAACAACAAGCTGCAGGTTCACACGCTCACCGCGCCAAGCTATGGCATGGTTTACAGCCTCACCGGCCACCACTGTTTCACAATCCAAAGGATAGCGCACATCAATGCTTCCCCAACGGACTTTTACCTGGGCAACTGCGACAAGGCTCATTGCCATTGCCATAACGGCCAAAACAAGTTTTTTCATAATTATGGTGTTTACTTTTTATCAATTACAGGTTCCCTTAAAGCTGAAGCTCTTCCCTGCACGGGAGGGTTTCAGGTCATCGGACATACGGGCCTCAAGTACGAGTTCGTCATCCTCCACTGCACCGGCAATGGATGCAAAGCGGTATTCGGGTTGCGGTTCCGTCTCGCGGTTCATGTATGGGTCGATATCCACCGCCGAAAAGCGGAGCACGACGCCGCCCTTCAGGCAAGGCACATCCTTCACGGTAATATCAATCTTCAACGGCATAGCAGCCGCAAACTTTACATTATCGAAGAACACATCCACCGTGGTGTCCGATGTCTCGGTTACCGAAATGCCCACATTCCTTTGGGTGTAGTCGCCGACAACGAGGGTGCCATAATAGACGCCGTCGGTATTCTCGGGGAATGTAGTGCTGTTATCCACACACGACAACAGTGTCACCAAAACAAGCGATGCTACCGAGAGTATTGCTCCCCTGCGCTTAGGGGAGCTGTCACGGAGTGACTGAAGGGTATAATCTGTATTTTTATTTTTCATAAATCCTTAAAGGTTTACATGAAACGACACGCCAAAATGCAACGGTTTGCCTTGGGCAAAGAAGTCGTTGCCTATTGAGCGGAAATAGAAAGTATTGTATTTTTCATTAAGCAGATTCTTGCCCCAAAGCGACGCGCCCCAGTGTCCCTTTTCCCAGACAAGGGATGCCGACAGCAGGCCATAGAAGGGCTGCAACAGGGTATTCTCCTCATTCCAGTATATGCGCCCTACACCATTCCAACCCACATTGAGCACCAGGAAGTTTGCAAAGCTACGCGGCACGGGAATACGATAGGCAACGTTTGCCGAGTATGTCTCGCGCGGAGCATACGGCAGGAACTTGCCTGCAAGGTCAGCATCGCCACGGTTATATTCAATGAACCTGGCATGTGTATATCCAAAGCCCGCATCAAAGGTAAAATCACCCAGGAGATAACGCACGCCCAGTTCAACACCGTTGCTGAACGAGCGTCCGGCATTGGACATCATGCGCCCGGTGCTCTCGCCGTCGGGGAACACCGTGAGTTGCTGATTGCGGCAATCGATATAAAAAAGTGTGGCCGAAATATCCAAATTTCCGCTTGCAAGCGGTGAGAGATGCGCACCAAGTTCATAGGTCCAGTTTTCCTCGGGCTCATACACGGTTGAAGAGGCATCCACATCCTGTGGGTTGCCAATGAGTTCGCCAATCATCTGCAGTTTGAGAATATCGGAGAAAAGCTGTGTAT
>JAZRGF010000030.1:0-1071 GCA_045644005.1 Bacteroidaceae bacterium
AACTCGGGACCAGTAATCTTTAAAGGTTCCTCATCATTATCAAGCAGACCAATCTGTCGAGCAATCTCATTAGCTGTACCAGGAGTATCGCCTGTCACAATTATTACCCTTACATGTGCATTGTCCTTGCACATCTTGATGGCATCGGGAACATCCTCGCGTACAGGGTCGGCAATGCCAACCACACCAAGGAAGATTGTCTCTTGCTTTTCATTCTTAGCATCATCGTTCAATGGCTGGTATGCAAATCCCAGAGTGCGCATAGCACGCTTTTGGTAACTGGCAAGGGCTGTTTGCACCTGTTCTTTCGTTCCATCACCCGCAATGCGGTCACACATGGCAAGCACAACCTCGGGAGCACCCTTTACAAAACGTATCGGATATTCAGCATCTTGCAAAACCACTGTAGTAGTCATGCGTTTACTCTCGGTTGAGAATGGTTCCTGGTGCATGTATACTGCGTTATCGCGATAGTGCTCATATTCGGGGCCATTCTTATGCATCCACTTAAGAAGAGCGACCTCGGTGGGATTTCCTATTGTGACTAGCTCGCCTTTCTCATTCTTCGACACCTCGGCTGTGGAATTCACTGCCATATTTGCCCTTATGAGCTCCAGTTCTTTATCACCGCCAAAGAAACAGGTCTCGACAACGGTCATCTTGTTCTTTGTGAGCGTTCCAGTCTTGTCGGTACATATTACCGTTGCCGCACCCATTGTCTCGCACGCGTGCATCTTGCGCACAAGATTATTGGTCTTGAGCATGCGGTTCATGCTGAGCGCGAGACTGAGAGTAACACTCATGGGAAGGCCCTCGGGGACCGATACCACAATGAGTGTGACTGCTATCATAAAGTTATTCAGAAGCCCCGAAATCACAGCCATGGGCACCATCTGTTCCATCGACAGCAGTCCTTTGGCTGTCAGCAAAATGAATGTCAATATCGCAACAACGTAGCCTACCTTGCTTATTACCCCTGCCAACTTTTTCAACTGCACCTGCAGAGGGGTGTCAAGATTATTGTCTATGAGTGAGCCGCGGTGCACCTTTCCATACTCTGTTGCGTCGCCC
>JAZRGF010000031.1:0-2200 GCA_045644005.1 Bacteroidaceae bacterium
ATACTCGCGCTTAACGGTTGAACCAACCTCTTCCATCAACTCCATCTGCGCCTTGCAGTGAACCTTGATAGCCTCGTGAGCAACCTTCATTGCCTCGAGCAAGTCGTTCTCTGAAACCTCCTTCATCTCACCCTCGACCATCATGATGTTGTCGTATGTAGCGGCAACCATGATGTCCATGTCGGCATCCTCGAGCTGAGCGAATGTTGGGTTAACAACGAACTCGCCACCGATGCGTGCTACACGCACCTCAGAGATTGGGCCACCGAATGGGATGTCTGAAACTGCCAAAGCTGCAGAAGCTGCAAGACCGGCAAGAGCATCGGGCATGTCAACACCGTCGGCCGAGCAGAGCATGTTGTTCACGTAAACCTCGGCATGGTAGTTATCGGGGAAGAGAGGACGCAGAGCGCGGTCAACCAAACGGCAAGTAAGGATCTCGTAATCCGATGCCTTACCCTCACGCTTTGTAAAACCACCGGGGAAGCGGCCGAACGCAGCATATTTCTCTTTGTACTCTACCTGTAAAGGCATAAAATCGGTTCCTGGTACAGCATCCTTCGCTGCACACACTGTGGCCAACAACATCGTATTGCCCAGGCGCAACATAACCGCGCCGTCAGCCTGCTTTGCAAGCTTACCTGTCTCAATGGTGATTACACGACCATCGGGCAAGGCCACATTTTTTGTAACAACATTCATATTTTTTATCTTTAAAAACGAAATTTTTATTGTAATTCTCGCAAAGATATACATTTTTCCACATTTTAACTATCTTTGCACAAAAATTTACATAAAAAAGGAGAGGAATAATGAAGAACATAAAGAGAGTAGCAACACTTTGCACACTGCTTGCGGCTATGGGCACAGCCTTTGTTTCCTGCAATGGCAACGGACATGACAAGACATTCACGGTAAAAGGCAACATAGCAAACGGCACCGACAAGGAGATAAGCGTATACCGCATTGCCGAGGGTGGCGCAAAGGAGATTGAGAAGAAGACATTGGACAAGAGCGGCAATTACGAGTTCCGCGTTCCAAGCCCCGAGCACTTCGATTTCTACATCCTTAACGTTGAGGATGGCGGCCAAATTGTATTCATTGCCGACTCTACTGAGACGATCACCATAAACAGCAACATTGAGAGCCTCACTGCCGACTACACCGTTGACGGCAATGCGGAGAACATGCGCATAAAGGAGATTATGGAGTTGAGGGATGCGCTCGAGGAGCAGGTAAAGAGCATGGCAAGCAGCACATCGCCCGCCATAATAAAGACCGAGAGGGAAATCAGGGCCGTGGTGGACGAGTTCAAGGATAACATAATAAAACAGTATATCGTGCCCGCACCGGGGAGCGCAAGCGCATACTACGCACTCACCCTGTCACTTGGCGGCGCACCGATATTCAACCCGTTGACCGACAAAAACGACAGCAGATGTTTTGCAGCCGTTGCCACGAACTACCAGCACCAGCACCCCGGCACAAGACACACACAGCGCGTCACAAAGATTGCCCAGGATGGACTGAAGGCCACACGCCCGCCACGCCAGGTTGAGCTGGAAGTTGAGGAGAGAGAGGCTACGATAACCGACCTTTTTGACATAAAGCTGCCAAAGGCCAATGGCGACACCATAGCACTTTCGTCAATGAAGGGCAAGGTGATACTGCTCGATTTCACCGTTTATGAGAACACCGGCATCAGCAGCCGCAACATACAGCTGCGTGAGATATATGAGAAGTACAACAGCCAGGGATTCGAGATTTTCCAGGTGTCGGCCGACAGACGCGAGCACTTCTGGCAGCAATCGGCAAACAACCTCCCCTGGACCTGCGTGCGCGATGCCGACGGCACAGCCATTGCACTCTACAACGTGCAGACAATCCCCACATTCTTCCTCATCAACAAGGATGGCGAGATTATCCTGCGCGATGCACAGATTGAGAATACCGAAAAGGAAATCGAAAAACTGCTGAAAAATCAATAAGGGCCCGACAAGCGGGTTACAAAAATTCACGGGTAAGATTTTTTAGCCATTTAAATTTGGTTTATAATTTAAAAGGGCTTACCTTTGCCAAAGAAATAAAGGGAAATGGGTTCCAGCACTAGTGTTGGAATCCTTTGTTTTACTGTTTTTTAATACGAAGATACTATGAGTTATATGTCAGAAGAGGGCTACAAGAAATTGTTGGCCGACTT
>JAZRGF010000032.1:0-1879 GCA_045644005.1 Bacteroidaceae bacterium
ACCCTCCTGCACGTACATTTCGGCAGGTTTGGGAATGATGGAAATCTCTTGAGCCTGCAGCGAAACGCACAAAAGCGACAGCAGTGCAAACACTATTCTTTTCATATTATAACAGATTATAAGTTAATGATTCTCATTAAACAAACGCAATCTCTCTTCAAGCATTGCATAATGGTGTGGCTTGATATTCGACGAGCATGCGCGTATGCCCTTGCGCGTACCACCGGTCGTGGCAAGGTCAATACCACTGACACCGTAATATAGCAACTCCTTCAACAGCTCACCCCCATCCATATCCTTGTAACCTATGGTAAAGAAGAAACCGTCGCTAACGGGTTCGTCGACATCCTTGTCGTAGACAATGCTAAAGCCGTTGCGCAACAGTATATCCTTTATGCGCGCCGTGCGCTCGGCATACTCCCTGATATCACCCACAAAGTCATATTCACCGTCACACGCAGCCTTGAACATTGCCGCCAATGCACACTGTGCCGAGTGAGAGACACCCGACGAGAATGAGTAAAGGAAAATATATGCAAATGCCGCGCCGAAACGCGCTATGCCATAGCGTTGTCCGATAGCATCATATGCGCGGTTGTACAAGGCATCGGAAATACATGCAACGGCAATCCTCTGTCCGGCATAACTGAATATCTTGGATGCACTGATGAGCAGAACGTAATTGTCGGTATATTTTGACACGCTCGGTTGAAACGGCGGCTCGAACGGACGGCTCATGTCACGACGGAAATCCATTGTCATATAGGCCAAATCCTCAATTACAACGACATCGTGCTTAGTTGCCAGGCGGCCTATAATTTCAAGTTCCTCCTCCTTAAGACACATCCACGTGGGGTTGTTTGGCGAAGAGTAAAGCACGGCACAGATGTTCCCCTGCGCTAAATAGCTTTCCAGTTTTTCCTCGAGTTTCTCGCCACGACATTCGGCAATATCGAACGATGCAATCTTCACACCAATCACCTGCGCCTGCATCTTCTGCACCGGAAAGCCGGGGTCAATGTAGAGCACAGTGTCGCGCTTTTCGTTGAGTTGCGATACTAGCATCAACGACGCGAACGAAGCCTGCATTGAGCCTACAGTAGGGATGCAACCGTTCGGGTTTATATCGGTATTTATAAATGCTTTAACAAAACGCGAAGCCTCGTTCTTCAGCTCAGGTATACCATCGATTACAGGGTACACCGATGCCACTCCACGTTGCAATGCCTCACACTCGGCACGCACGCCCACTTCCGCCGGAGGCAACCCCGGAACACCCATCTCGAAATGGATGAATTCAGTACCTGTGCGCGCCTCTACAGCACGCACAACAGCCCCAATCTGGCGAATAGACGCAGAGCGTATATCCTCAATCTCAAGCTCTTTTACGATTGAGTCTACGATTTCTGAATTTACTATATGCATTTCTTATAGGTCTTCTTCTTGAGCCGTTCTTGGCTCTTTCCATTCTTTCGGCTTTCCTCAACAACCTCCTTGTTTTGGCATTACCGAGCACCCTCTTTGCAGCACGGGATATATCCTTTCCCTTTTTCTTGTACAATATGTATAACAATATGGGTATCATAGCTGCAAAGTCAAATATAATGTTTATAAAGATGTTTGTTAAAACGCACTCAAAAAACGCCCTTTTGTTGTATAAAAGGTTCAATAACAAGGCTTGCGCAGTTTCTATAGTCAGGAGTTTAGTGAATCTAAAGACTAACTACAGATACTAGCTTAACGCAGTCAGTTACCTTTAATACAAACAATTCAAGATGTTATTCAAAGCCGTTAGTACAAGGCTTGCAGTGTTGGAAAACACCGGAGTTTAGTAAACCTAAATGAGGATGTTTTACAATACTGCGTAACGCAGCCAACA
>JAZRGF010000033.1:0-2903 GCA_045644005.1 Bacteroidaceae bacterium
GGCTGCCGACCTCATGATGGAGAACGGTGCAAAGTCAGTTCGTGCTATCGCTTCACACTGCATCATGTCAGGTAACGCATCTGAGCGCGTACGCGAGTCTAAGATGACTGAGATTGTGTTCACAAACAGCATCCCTTACACTAAGGGTTGTCCAAAGGTAAAGCAGCTCTCTGTTGCTGCCGGTTTTGCCGAGGCTATCAAGTGCGTACTTGAGAACCAGTCTATCAGCAGCCACTACATCTGCTAATTGACATTGGTACATAGCAATACAACAACAAGTCACCGAACATTTCCGTTCAGTGACTTGTTCTTTATATACTATCCCCTTTCCTTGCTCTATGCCAAAGTCAGTACTGCTGTTCCTGCTCCTCCTTTGTTTCTTCTCATGCAACAGGCCGCATGACACATTCAGCATCCGTGGATATATTGAAAATGCAGCCGTGGGAGACACGATTTGCATCGCCCGCTTTACAGGCGCCCCAGTGCTTGAGGATGTTGCGCATTGTACTGTAAAAGAGGGACGGTTCGGCCTGCGAGGCATTGTAGAGCATCCCGCCCCGCTCTATTTGCGCTACAAAATGCAGGACGGATATCGTCATTGTATGCTTTTTATGGAAAAAGGAGATATCGGTATTTCCATTGACACCACAGGCTGCCGTATCACAGGTACACCGTTGAATGATTTGAGAAACTCAATAGAAGATTCTATCACTTCATATCTCGCCGTCCTTGGCGAGATTGAAAGGCTCTACTACTCCTCTGAACTCAATGCCGGACAACTGGCACGTCTGAGTGCTTCCGGCCTTAACCTGCAAGAGAGACTTGTAGCATATTTGCATACCGCCGTTAAAGAGAACATTCATAACCCTCTCGGGCTCTATCTGCTTGTTGCTTACAGCCCTCTTTTTACAATGCAGGAACTTGAGAACTTGATGGAACAGATTTCGGATTCCATCATTGTCGGTAGTAACATACCTTTTTATAAAACAATGACAAATGTTATTGAGGAGCGTAAAAAAGCTCAAATTAAATAAAAAAACAGGCTCTCGGTAATAGAGAACCTGTTTTAACCATTATTTCGCAGAATATCAATACTGTTCGTTCTCGTTAGGGAAGTCGCAGGCCTTCACATCGCTCACATAGCTACCCACAGCATCGGTGATTACAGTATGGAGGTCGGCATAACGGCGCAGGAATTTAGGCTTGAAATCGGCTGTCATGCCAAGCATGTCGGCATAGACAAGAACCTGACCGTCCACGTTCACTCCGGCACCAATTCCAATAACCGGAATGTCAATACTCTTTGCAACTTTCTCGGCAAGCGTGGCTGGAATCTTCTCCAATACCAGCGCAAAGCAACCTGCATCGGCAAGCAACTTGGCATCGGACAACAGTTTGGCAGCCTCTGCCTCGTCCTTGGCACGCACACCATATGTGCCGAACTTGTTTATACTCTGTGGGGTCAGGCCCAAATGTGCCATAATGGGAATGCCCGCATCAAGGATTCTGCGCACTGCAGGGAGAATCTCCTCACCACCCTCCATCTTCACGGCATCGGCATTTGTCTCCTTCATTATGCGTATTGCATTCTTCACAGCCTCGTCGGCATTCACCTGATACGAGCCGAAAGGCATGTCAACAACAACCAATGCGCGTTTAACGCCACGAACAACACCCTTGGCATAGTATATCATCTCGTCAACAGTAATGGGGAGTGTAGTTGCGTTGCCGGCCATTACATTGGAAGCCGAGTCGCCCACAAGGAAAGCATCTACACCGGCAGCATCCATAATAGACGCCGTAGTGTAGTCATATGCTGTAAGCATAGCAATCTTCTCGCCCTTGCGTTTCATCTCTCCAAAACGCTGTGTAGTCACCTTACGTGTGTCTTCAACCAGATATTTTGACATTCTATATAATCTTAAATGGTTCTACATTACCGGCTACAATACCGGTCAAAATCAAAATCGTCTGCAAAGGTACATCAAAACATTGTAATGAACCAATAAAAGATAAATAAAAACAAAGAGAAGCTTTTGCCGATATCGTGTAACAGACAGCCTTCATTTGTGTAAAGTAATAATAGGAGCACTTGGATTTCTCTCAAAAGAACAGTATATTAGCAGAATAAATTCCTGAATCTATGAAAATCATTCATACAGCCGACTGGCACCTTGGGCAAACTTTTTACGGACATGAGAGATACCGGGAACACAAAGTGTTTCTCGATTGGTTATGCAACGTCATCAGCGAAAAGGAGATTGACCTCCTGCTCATTGCCGGTGATGTCTTTGACTCGCCGAATCCTTCGGCCGAAGCGCAGAGGATGTACTATAGCTTCCTAACAAGAATAACCACCGAAAACCGTGAGCTGCAGGTTATAATCACAGCCGGCAACCATGACTCGGCAGCACGTCTTGAGGCGCCAAACCCTTTGTTGGATGTATTCAACACATCCGTATCGGGAGTAATACACTTCAAGAATGATGAAATTGATTATGACAGGATGATTATCCCGTTGAAGAACGGTGGCTGTTGCTTGGCTGTTCCCTATCTGCGAATGCATGACTTGCCCAAATCCGATGGCTACAGCGAGGGCGTTGCTTTACTGTACAATGAGCTCTACAACAGGGCAAAGGAGCGAGGCTATTCGCCAATTGTGGCTACGGGACATCTGCAGGCTTCGGGTGCCGAGGTCTCAGTGGGCGACGGCATGGAATATGCCATAATTGGAGGAATGGAGGGTATCAATGCACAGTTTACCAATGAAGGCATAGCCTACATGGCGCTTGGGCATCTGCACCGCGCGCAACGTGTGGGCGGCCGCGAGAACATACGTTATTCGGGTGCTCCGTTGCCAATGTCATTTGCCGAGAGAAGGAACACACAAAGCGTTACAATGG
>JAZRGF010000034.1:0-5717 GCA_045644005.1 Bacteroidaceae bacterium
ATGAGAATGAGGACTTCGACGTGGTTACTCGCTCAAAGGAGATGTATAACGGCGTAAAAGACCTCTATTGATTATGGTTAACATTACACATGACGACTTGGCCAAGGGTGCCAAGAAATTGCGCAAAGAGTTGTTGTTGATGCCTGTGCACGCTATGGCGCCAGCACTTCAGCACATGAGTCTTAGGACTGGTATTCGTTATGCCGAGACTGTCGGCCAGTTGGAAGGTGATATGCAGTTCGGACCATATTCCGACACTCGTATCGACCAGAGCGAGACCAAGATTAACGGTCGCACTCTTTACACCTTCTTCGGTTCGGTTGTCCGCGAGTTCAAACCTAACTCTGTAGTTCAGTCTCTTTATGGCTCTGCCATCACAAAGGGAGAGGCTCTGAAGAACACAGAGATTGTACAGAAGGTGTTGTCGTACTATGCAGGCCGCCTCGGCCATAACCTCTATAAG
Organism: Bacteroidaceae bacterium; assembly: GCA_045644005.1. GTDB lineage: Bacteria > Bacteroidota > Bacteroidia > Bacteroidales > Bacteroidaceae > HGM04593. The sequence continues at coordinate 464 of JAZRGF010000034.1, forward strand.
GCATTGTGGGGTGCAGTGCGTAAGGCTGACGGTGACAAGACCATTGACCTTTTCAATGGTTTCGACACTATCACCAACACCGAGATTACCGAGGGCAATGTCTCTGTTGCCAAGGGTAACCTTTTCCAGTTCGCAGACAAGATCGATGAGACCAATGCGGTTGATTTGATTACTCAGTTCTGCGAGGCGGGCAACGAACTGCTGCTCGAGGAGACAAAGCTGAAGCTTTACTGTGACCCCGCTATCTACCGTGCATACTTGAAGGACTATAAGGCTACTACAGGTGCTGTACCTTATAACACTTCGTATGATAAGAAGGTTATCGAGGGCTTCGAGAACATCGAGTTCGTTCCTATGGCCAACAAGAAGGGCTCAGGCTTCATTCACTTGAGTACTCCTGGCAATATGCTTGTGGGTGTGAACCAGAAGGGCGAGGAGGAGAACATTACAGTGGAGAAACACTCTGCTTTTGTTCTCCAGTTCATCGCAACAATGTTCTTCGGTGTGCAGTTCGAGACTATCTCTCCTGAAAAGTTGCTTGTCGGTAAATTGTTCAACTCTTAAAGAAGAATACTATGAGTGAAAATTGTGCAGCTATGAACCTGTACGATTCTGTACGATTCTGCGACGGTACCACGGTTATGCCTGGTATCCGCCGCAAAGCGTACTTTATCCAGCAGGATAATATCGTGAAATATCCTGAGCTTCCAAAGCTCAGTGATGAGGATGTCGAGATGGGTAAACTCGGTACTTATGTCGGCGATTTTACTTTGGCGGCTGATGCTAAGTTCAAGGTTATTGACCTTGATGATTCTGCTTCAAACGTGGCTTGTGAGTCGCAGGGTGAGAAACCTTCAAAGAGCTTCCTTAACAAAGCAACATTCAAACACCCGGGCAAGGGTGAGGTGGCAACCGGCTTTGCACGTCTGGCCAACGCATCGAACCTTCTGTTTATCTACCAGGAGCGCGACGGTGCTTTCCGTGTCATCGGTAACCAGATGTACTCAACCAATGTCAAACCGACACAGGAGTCGGGAGCGAAGGAGACCGATGCCTCAGGTACAACCTTAAATATTGAGGTTTCTGATGTGTGCCCTGCACCTTTCTACAAGGGTATCATCAAGACTGATCAGGGTGATATCGACGCATCAACTGGCGAACTCACTAACCAATAAATACTGCTTTTGTCTGTACGGAGGTCGGCAGTTTGCTTTAGGGCTGCTGCCGACCTTAAATTTTAGGAACTATGGATAATAACTTTACTGAAAAAATAAGAGCTTGGCTCGACACTCCTGTAAACGAGAGAAATGTCGAGGAGGGAGCAACTATGCTCCTGCAGCTGAACCGCAACCGTATTCTGCACCAGAATATCATACGTCGAGGTGCGAAGATGATGCCTAAACTCGAGTATGAGCTCAAGAAACATCTTCGTATTCGCGATGATGGCAAGACTCTACACGAGGTCGTTGCCATGGAGAAGGAGGTAATGCCTGTTGTCGAGAAGATTGTTGAGAAACCTTTAGCGGAACACGCGGGCAAACGCGAGGATCACGATGAACTCCCGGTGGAGATTCAGCAACTTTGGGATGGCAACCTCGAACGTTACACCAAAATCAAGGCTCTCTTTGAGGAACTAAAAGCAATGGAGAAACTGCAACCCTGCGACCGATATGAGAAGCTGAAACTCCTTAATGAAGCGGAAAAGGCTTATCGTGAGGCACTTGCAACTTATGACGGCTATCTCAAGGAAAACTCTTTTCCTAAAGATGCCGATGATAAGGAAGATAACTTCCCGAACAAAACCGAGGAGCAGCCTGTCGATCCGGCGGAACTCGCCACGCAGATTGGTAATGCGCGTAAGTACATCTCCGAAGGTAAGGGTAAGTTGAAGAAACTTATCGAGGAGGGCAATGACGCAAAAGCTGCCACTCTCCGTGATAAAATTGTAGAACGTGTGAAGATAATACAGCAAGCCGGTGCGCCCATCAGCGACGACACGGTTGCCGAATTATCTGCCCTTGGCATAAACCTTTGACTTTATGGCTTTCAAGTTGGAACGGTTTGAAAATAGGCCTGTGCAGGCTTATTTCTCTAACACTGTCCAGCTGGCCGATGTGATTGCCTCTATCTTGGAACACATCGGGGCTGCGGAGATTGTTATCTCAACCTTCTCCACCTCCGAAGAGTTCCTGCGCCGTATCTGGCGATTACGGAAAGAGGGCTTAATCACATCGGCTTCTCTATTCTGCGACCTTAAAGCGGCAAGAAAAACGGTGCATCTATATACATTCATCACTTCTATATTTGACACCGTATATCTTGCTGAAAACCACTCTAAGGTCGTGTTGCTCGGTAATAATCGCTACAGAGTGGCGATTGTAACCTCACAGAACCAAACTCGCGGTAATCGCTTTGAGTGCGGAATTATATCATCTTCGCCTGAACTGTATAATCAGCTTGCACAGGGCTTTGCCGAAATGCAGGATAAATCATTACCCATCGATGGACTACTCTGATGAACTCATACAAAATATCCGGGAACTTGCCGAGGCATTAACCCCCGTAAGCGATATAGCAGCTCTGCTCGATGTCGATGAAAGCCTGTTGCGTGATGAACTCAGCAATAAACTTTCACCTCTGCGCAAGGCTTATATCAAAGGCAAAGCGACTACCGCGTTGGCTCTACGCAAACAAGAACTTGAACTTGCGAAGGTTGGTTCACCGCTGGCTGTTCAACTGACAGCCGGCTATGTTAAAGATATGACTATCGACGAATAATATGCCACTACCAGCAATCATAGATACTGCCCGTGATCATCTATTTGCCGATGTTACGGATATGCAGCGTGCCGGGCTTCCACTCGCTACGCAAGAGCATATATTCCGATTGCGCGACCTCTACAACTTTTGGCTGCAGCACCCTCGTATCAAAGATAAGGAGATTGTACTTAAGCTGCAGCAGGATTATAAGCTCGGCAAGAGCCAGGCTTATACAGACCTTTCCATATTGAAACTGCTCCTCGGTGAATTTCAGAAGACATCCAAGGACTATCATCGTTACCGTTTCCTTGAGATGATCAATGAGGCCTATGAGGTAGCCCGCATCAACAAGGATGCAAAGGCTATGGCTGCAGCTGCAGACAAGTACGCGAAATACACCCAACTCGACAAGGAGGATGAACTCAACTTCGATTATGACAAGATTGTTGTGCAGGCCTTCGTGCCGACCGATGACCCCTCTGTCGCAGGATTCAAGCCTTATCCTAACCTCCGTGAGGTTATTAGGGAGAAAATCGAGTCCTACAATAAGGAATATGAGTACATCCAGGAAATTGAACTCGAGGAGGAGGATTATAACCCAGACGATATTTTCAAAGTGAATCCTAATGGCACAGAAAGTCTATCTTAACGACATTCAACAGGAACTGATGTATATCGGTGCAAAGGACTCTGTAGTCGTTGGCGGTCGTGCTATTGGTAAAGGACCGATGCACGCGCAATGGAACTTGAGGAACTTTCAACGTATGCCCGGATCGATTACGGGCTTCGTGTCACCTAATGCCAAGCGTGCGCTCACGAATACACTGCCTTCTATGCTCGTTCATTGGGAGAATTGGGGCTTCAAACGTAATATTCATTGGTGTATCGGCCGAAAGCCTCCTAAAGCCTGGGGATGGGGCGAGCCTATATTTAAGCCCGAGAACTATGAATATGTGCTGTCATTCTACAACGGTTCTATTGGCTTCATAATATCTCAAGACCGCCAAGGTACATCAAACTCACACAGCTTCGATGCATTGGATATCGACGAGGCTAAATTCGTGGACTTTGAGCAGCTTAAAGATGAGACTTTCCCGGCCAATCGTGGTAATCGTCAATACTTCGGCCATAGGAGCTACCATCACGGTATGCTCATTACAAGTGATATGCCCTTGACAAAGAAGGGCAGTTGGTTCCTTGATTTCCAAAACAAGTGTGACCAGGAAACGATTGACCTCATTCGTGGCATTGTCTATGAGATATGGAAAGTAAAGGAGCGTGTAAGGAAAATGCAGGCTGAAGGTCGCCCGGTCCCTGAATATACTAGAGCTTATCTTACACAGCTCAACCGCGACCTGTGCAGACTGCGTTCTGTCGCTGTATATTATCGCGAGGCTCCTACGTTGTACAACCTGGCTGTTCTTGGCGATGCTTTCATTGCCCAGCTGAAGCGAGACTTGCCACCGCTTACATTCCAGACATCTGTGATGTGCAAGCGTGTCGGTATATCGCGTGACGGCTTCTATAATTCGCTTACCGAGGGCAATTATTATTCGGCCACCAACTTTAGTTATCTAGACTCTCTTGAGTATCAGTTTGACAAGATTAAAGAACCATCTTCATTGATGGATGCCGATGTATCATCTATGCACCCTATCTGCATAGCATTCGACTACAATGCCAACATCAACTGGCTGGTGGCCGGGCAGGTGGTTGATGGCCGTAATATGCGTGTGTTAAAATCGTTCTTCGTGAAGTACGAACGCAAACTGGTGGAGTTGGTATGTGACTTCTGTAAGTACTACCGCAATCATAAGCGCAAAGAGGTAGTGTTCTATTACGATAGCACAGCTCTCAGTAGTAACTATGCTGTCAATGATGAAGACTACCGTTGGGTTATCATCGAGGCTTTCCGCAATCAGGGTTGGGAGGTCAACGATATTTATATAGGTAAGCCTATGCACCACATGGAGAAGCAGTTGATGATAAACCGTATGCTGGAGGGTAAGGCGAACCGTCATATCCTTATTAATCGAGAGAACAATGAGGATTTAATTATATCTATACAGACAGCCGGTGTCTACAATGGCGGTAAGGACAAGCGCGGAGAGAAGCTCGCTGAGACAGAAGAAGATAAACTTGAGAGTCGTACCGATGGCAGTGATGCTTTTGATACGTTGGCCATAGGATGTGAGAGGTTTCCACAACTTGTCACTGATGTTTGTTATGTGGGTTCGTGTCCTACCTAAAAGGTAATCGGCTTTATATAGGTGGTGTGGTGAGGTAATCGCCACACCGCTTTTTTTATACACGCGTTCGCGCTTACCGCCCTTTTTGCTCGGCATATTCCGCTAAAATATAATCGGTAATCGGCGGTCTTGGCGTAGGGCGCTGGGGGGTACCCTTACGGATAACCGCATAAAATGCGGCGGGGCGCTCGCGTAATTGCCCGATACTCATTCAATTACGCTCGCGAGGAGCGGAAAAAATCCAA
>JAZRGF010000035.1:0-2200 GCA_045644005.1 Bacteroidaceae bacterium
TTACCGAGATTGGCGCGTGGCGCGACAGTAAGGTGTGCGCTTGGGGCGATGTAAAGCCCGATGGCATACGCTATGGCGGCTACTACACCCACAAGGATATAAAGGAGGTTGTTGAGTATGCAAAGGAACGTTTTGTTGAGATTATCCCCGAGGTGGATATACCGGGTCACTCACAGGCTGCAGTGGCGTCATACCCCGAATTTCTTGCCTGTGACCCCGAGAACAAGCACGATGTGTGGTTGTGGCAGGGCGTGTCAAGCGATGTGATAAATGTTGCCAATCCTCTTGCCGTGCAGTTTGCAAAGGATGTTATTGACGAACTTACAGAGTTGTTCCCATTCGGCTACATACACCTTGGCGGCGATGAGTGTCCCACATACAAATGGGAGCGCAACAGTGATTGCCAGGCACTGCTCAAGGAGATTGGTTCGGAGAACTACCGCGACCTGCAGATTCACTTCTACAAGCAGTTGCTCGACCATGTTGCACAGAAACCTGCCGACAAGCAGCGCAAGCTTGTCTTCTGGAATGAGGTGTTGCACGGCAATACAGAGCCTTTGGGAAAGGATATAACCATTATGGCATGGATTGGTGCCGATGGCGCCGCAAAGGATGCTGCAATGCGCGGAATGAACACCATACTTTCGCCACAGATTCCTTACTACATCAACCGTCGCCAGTCGAAACTGGAAACCGAACCTAAATCTCAGGGTTATGGCGACGAGACAGTTGAGCGCGTGTACAACTACAAACCAATGAATGGTATTGCCGAGGAACTGCAGCCCAAATATCTTGGTGTACAGGCCAATTTCTGGACCGAGTGGGTTGTTGAACCATCGGTAGTACAGTACCTTATGTTGCCACGCTTGGCGGCTGTTGCCGAGGCGGGTTGGACACCTGCCGAACTGCGTAATTATGACGATTTTATCAATCGTCTGCAGGGTGAGGCGAAATATTATCAGCTGAAAGGTGTTGATTACGGAAAGCACGTTTTTGAATAATTAAGAAGATATTAGCGACAATGAAAAGGATTCTTAAGATATTTGTGGCATTCATTGCAGTTATCCTGCTTCTGTTGGTATCGGTTCCATATTTCTTCAAGGACGAGATTGAAGAGCTCATAAAGAAGGAGGGAAACAAGATGCTGAATGCCGAATTTGATTTCGGCGGTCTTGACATAAGCCTTATACGTAATTTCCCTTTGGCTTCGCTCACTGTAGAGGATTTCTACCTTAAGGGAGTGGGGCAGTTCGAGAATGATACGTTGCTTTCTGCAGGCGAGGTAACTGCTGCGGTGAATGTGATGTCGTTGTTCGGTGACGAAGGATTCGACATCAGGAAGATTCTGCTTGACAATGTCTCGGTAACGGCGGTTGTGCTGCCCGACAGCACTGTCAATTGGGATGTGCTGAAGGATAGCGGCGAGGAGGAGGACACCGATGAGAGCAGCTCGCCGTTCCGCATAAAACTGCAAGAGCTTGTTATTGATGATTTCGGTCTTGTATATGACGACCGCCTTGGGAATATGTATGCCAGCATTATTGGAATGGACGCAGAGTGCTCGGGTGACTTTGGCAGTTCGCGCACATTGCTGGAGCTTGTGGCAAGCATCAATGCGTTGACATTCAGTATGGATGGTGTGCCGTTCATCAACAATGCCCGCATTGCTGCCGATATGAATGTCGACGCAGACCTTGAGAACAATAAGTTTACACTCAAAGAGAATATTCTTGAACTGAATGCCATAAAGGCTGCAGTTGATGGTTGGGTGGCAATGACAGGTAACGGCATGGAGATGGACCTCAGGCTCAACAGCAACGAGATTGGTTTCAAGGAGATTCTCTCGCTCGTTCCCGCCATCTATACCCGGGATTTCGAAGGGTTGAAGACCGACGGACAGGCAAAGCTTGGCGCTTATGTAAAGGGCTCCCTTATCGGCGACAGCATTGTACCGGAATTCAATGTGGAGCTTGACGTAAAGGATGCCATGTTCCAGTATCCTTCGCTGCCGGCAGGAGTGAGCAGGATTAATGTCGCAGCAAATATATCAAACCCCGGTGGCTCTCTTGACCGGACTGTGGTTAAGGTTGCTCCGCTGAGCTTTGTGATGGCAAATAACCCGTTCAGCGTGTCGGCGACACTCTCCACTCCAATGAGCGACATGCAGTTCGATGTGGCAGCAAAGGGTGTGCTCGACCTT
>JAZRGF010000036.1:0-3244 GCA_045644005.1 Bacteroidaceae bacterium
CAACAAGCAAATTGGTGTAAGAGGCAGCAAGGGAACCGGCGACATTTTCCTGTGGAGTTTCACAAAGAACACCGATGGCACCGTATGTATCTATAACAAAGCCAATGGAGAAGCGGCCTACATCGGCACCGATGCCGACGATCAGACACTGATGGTGGGAGAAGAATACAACTGGACATTGATTGAAACTACCACCGACCAGGGCAACAAAGGTATCGGCATTGTCAGCGGCAACGGTTCATCGGCATGGTATGTCAACCCAAGTGCTTGGAACTATGTTCTCACAAAGCCTTACACATGGGGCGGCAGCGTGTGGACACTGGAGAAGAGCGATGTCCAGGTTGAGACAGGCATTACCGAGGTAAAAGGTGAAAGCGGAAATGTGAAAGGTATCTACGACCTTGCCGGTCGTCAAGTAGAAAACCCGACTACAGGTATTTATATCGTAGATGGTGTCAAGACTTTGGTAAAGTAATTGACCTAACAAACAAAAACAATCAGTGGCATTGCAACCGCAATGCCACTGATTCTGTTTTTATACAAGAATATATATTGACCCAAATACAGGCTGTTATCAAAAGCAAAGTCGAAGAATCTAAAACTCAAAGACATTGTCATTTTGACCGCAGGGAGAAATCTCAAAGATCTTTTAGAGATACTTCACTGCACTGCGTTCCGCTCAGTATGACACTTGCGCGCCGTTTGTCATTTTTCGGGCAAGCCCTCAACAATACGTCTGAGCGAAGTCGAAGAATCTAAGACCACTAACACTGTCATTTTGAGCAAAGCGAAAAATCTATTGAAGGTATATTAAAGATATTTCGTATTGCATATATTCACCCCCTCCGCTTCGCTCGTCCCCCTAAAACAGGTGGACAATATAAATACAATTTCATCAAATTATATTCCTCCCCTGCCTTTAGGGGAGGTGGTCGCAGACCAGTGGGGTTAAATCACTTTTACACGTTTTGCTTCACTTGTTCTCAAATAACAAGTAATATCATTTAAAACTCCTTCGAGATTATAATAATTTTCCATTTCGTATTATACATATCACCCCCTCCGCTTCGCTCGTCCCCCTAAAACAGGTGGACAATATAAATACAAATTCATCAAATCATATTCCTCCCCTGCATTTAGGGGAGGTGGTCGCAGACCGGAGGGGTTAAATTTATAAACCAACTGGTCCAATTTCACCTTTTATCTTTAATCACACTTCGTGCGTAAATGAATTTCCGCCCACTCGTTGGCACAAGCTTTAATCTCGCTGCGTGCGATTGAACCTTGGCTGCACTCGTTTTGTGCGTAAATGAATTTCCGCCCACTCGTTGGCACAAGCTTTCAGTTTTCACTTTTCACTTCTCCGTTTTTTAAGAACCTCATTATCGCCCGCTCGGCATCGGCCGGAGTATCGGCCAGCGACAGCAGAAGATTCTTGTACCCGCCACTCTGCTGCAGTCCTTGCAGCAACGGGTATATCGGAAATTTCCCGCACCAGTATTCGCTATCAAGGAAAACCATTGGACTCTCATAGCCAAACGTGCGGTAGTGGTTCTGCGCGGCATCCTGGAAAATCTCCTGCATTGTGCCTGCACTGCCCGGCGAATAGATGACACCACCCTTTGCAATGGCAAGCAACATATCCTCGCGTATGCTGTTGTCGAAATACTTTGTTATGTGCGTTGCAAACGGAGTCGCCGGCTCATGCCCATAGAACCATGTGGGGATTCCCACGCTGTAACAATCTCTCACACGCGGCATCTTCTCCATAAGGTCAAACGCCGAAGAGAGCCAGGCAGCATCCTTGTAACACGGTGACTGCGACAGCAACATCAAAGCATCATCAACCGCCACATCGTCACGCCCTGCAAGCCACACACCAAGGTGAGCAGCCTCCATTGCACCCGGGCCACCGCCCGTTACCACCAAGCAACCCTGCTCGGCAAGGTGCTTTGCAATAAGCACCACCTTGCGGTAATTCTCATCGGTGCGCAAAAGAGCATGTCCACCCATCACCGCCACCACCCTGCGCTCGTCGTAGTGAGAGAGAAAATCATGCAAGGCATCACTCATCGAATGGTCGTGCAACGAACGCGCAAGCGTCTCGGCAATATCCGCTGCCTGCTTGCCACATTCCATGTAATGACGGTATATGCGGGTATCGTAACACTGCTCAAAGGTGGATGGATTGCGGTAATCATACCCGGCATAAAGCGTTGCAGCAGTGTACAGCTGCGCCGGGAAGGGGTTGAACGGCACCGGCAATTTTGGGAGCACACAACAGTCAGGAGCAAGCTCCGCGCGCATCACATCGGGCATTGAGCAACCGAAGAATATACAATCCTCAAAACGGCACTGCACCGCATTGCGCCCGAACTCAATGTTCTGGAAAGCATAGTGCCGCAGCACCGCCCCCGGAACAATCAACGGTAACAGAGCATCGTAACTCTCTATTTCAATGTATTTGTTCATAGTAACTCTTCAATAGATGCGCTAATATAGTCAAAAAGCAATAGACAGCAAAGTTGTAATAGAAAATAAGGAAATAACATCCTAGTTTACACTATATATGTGCAATACTCATTTTCATTACAAAAGTGGCAGAACTGCAACCTTTAAAATGATAAAAGAACCATCTTTGCTTAGTCTTGCATTAATAATGGTAATAATATAGCAGTTGACCCGACGTCGATACAACACGCGAATTTGTCATTCTGACGACAGGAAGAATCTCTAAATCGCGTTTAAAAGAGATACTTCGCTATGCTCAGCATGACAGGGGTCGCCGGGGTCAACTTCTATATTATTGCTTAAATAATTAAATGTTACTTGCTCAGACAAAACCTTTTGACTACTTTTAACGGTGTTAATTGCAAATAAATTTGCATTATCTCATTCACTTGCACTACATTTTACATTCGTTGAATGTAGGCTTCGCCTCGGAATAAAAAATAAATAGATTTATTTTGTTCTTCTCTCGGCTTGCACTACATTTGTATGCCACAACCGACAACGGTTGCGGTGACATATTAGTAAAGAGCGTTTTGCATTTATCCACCGCCGAAATCTGGACAATTTCAGCCAATTTAGGATAATGAGCAAGGTGCTCACGCTGGTGTTATATATGCACCCCATCAATGGGGTGTGCTATATACCGTTCGGCGTGGGCTATTGTTTGTTACAATTGGCAGGCAGTCCAGAGCCTCGGCGTGGTAACTACAATAGTTCCCACGCTTTCTTTTTT
>JAZRGF010000037.1:0-17553 GCA_045644005.1 Bacteroidaceae bacterium
CATACTTTGCGGTAAGGAGTTTGTGGCCTGTGTACCGCTGATACGCATAATGACATTGGTGATTCTGTTTGGCGAAATAAACTATCTGGTGGGTATTGTCGGACTTATAAATATGAATGGACAGGTAGTGTTTTTCCGTTCAGTCCTACTTACCGGCATATTCAGCGTCATCTTCATGTTGCTCTCTACTCCATGCTGGGGAGCGGCTGCTGCAGCCTGGGCAATGTCTTTCTCGGAAATACTGTTGTTCTGTCTGTGCCTTTTTAGTCTTTACCGAATAAATGAACGCAAATGACAGCAATTATAATACTTAATTGGAATGGTGCCGACGACACGTTGGCTTGCTTGGAATCATTGGCTGCTGCGGATGGTGATTTTGTTGTGTATGTCGTGGACAATGGTTCTGCCGACGACTCTGTTTCCCGCATCCAATCATGGATTGGAGAACATAAGGAAGTGGATGTGCGCTTGGTTCCACTGGACAGGAACTATGGCTTTGCCAAGGGAAACAATAAGGGACTGGAAGTCGCAAGGCAGATGTCGCCGGACAGTTATCTGTTACTTAACAATGATACTGAGGTGTTGCCCGATTTTATTGTCCGTCTGCAGGAGTTCTCGGCACGTCACCCCCGGTATCGTGTACTGACCCCAAAGATAAATTACTATTACGATAAACAGAAGATATGGAATTGTGGTGGTAGACTCTTCTTTGGGTTCCGTAAATATTTTTATGCCGGATGCCCCGATTCTGCAGTCAAGGAAAGAGAGCATATTGACATTTCGTTTGTAACGGGCTGTGCGCTCTTCTTCTATCCCGAACTGTTGGACGAGCACGGGCATCTGTTCACAGAACGTTTTTTCTTCGGTGAGGAGGATTTTGAATTTTCTATGCGTATGCAAAGAGATAATGTCCGCGTGGCATGTGTGCTTGATTCACTCATCTATCACAAGGTCGGTGCTTCGGGCAACAAAATGCATCGCCCGGGGAAACTTTACCTACACTATCTGAACCGTATCATAGACATGCGCCTTCATTTTGGAACTGTCGGATATTTTGTCTGGAAGTTGCTTAATGTTCCATTGCTCTTACGCTATTTTTATGGCTCGACCCGTAACTTCATGCTTGCTTTCCGTTTGTTGAAATGTTTGTTGCGTGATGCGAAAAACAAGGATTGTGTGTCGCAAGAGGATTTTGACCGTCTGGTTTTAGAACAAAATTATTTCCCATTTGAAATATGAAATACATACGTATTCTTTGGTCCTACATATGTGGGTTGTTGTATATGGTGTGGATGTGCATTCTGCCCAAGAAGCCTTTGGTATCATTGGAGAGTGATGCCCATCCGCATGTTGTTGTGACACTTACAAGTTATGGCAGGCGTGTAGGCACCACTGTCATTCATGTCCTTAAATCATTGCTGTTGCAGAGCCGTAGACCTGACAGGATTATATTGTGGCTCGACAATATAAATTTCTCCCATGAGAAACTTCCGGCAAGGCTTGCGCGCTTTTGCAGTAAATATGGAATAGAGATACGTTTTTGTGAAGATATACGTTCTTACAAGAAACTTGTTCCGGCCTTGCAGTTGTGCCCTAATGATATTCTGGTCACGGTTGACGATGACCTGGTGTATAAACGCGGTTTCTTGAAGAGCCTGTGTGATGCGCATGAGAAGTTTCCTGCCGACATCCTGTGCACGTTGGCTCATTGCCCTGAAACAAAAGATGGGGAGTTCCTGCCCTATAAGGAGTGGAAACAGAATGTAACCCTTATGGGTGACAAGCCGGTGTTCCCGTTAGGTGGTGCCGGCACGTTGTATCCTCCAAAATCATTGCATGCGGATGTTATCAATAAAGAGCTATTCATGAAATTGGCACCACAGGCCGATGATATCTGGTTCTGGGCTATGGCTGTTATGGCAGGGACAAGACATCGCCTGATTGATTTCGGATATTCTTTTTATCAAATAGATCTCTTGTATCAGAAACTACACAAAAACTCTTCGTTGATGTCATCCAATCTGCACAAGGATTGCAATGATGTGCAGATAAGGAATATAATGGAACATTACAGCGAATTATACAACAAATGGTCATCAGCGTGCTGATGACCATTTGTTTATTTATTTCTTCTTTACTCCGAACAGCAATTTTGCAAGTACCGGACTGGTGCGTAACACACCGCTTATCACCAGGCACAGGCAAATTACAATGACTGAAATTGTCAATCCCAACAATAGTTCCAATGTGATGTTGTTCCCATCGGTGAATATGATGCCCAATTGTGGCAATTGTGGTAATAGCAAGTAGTGCAACAGGTATATGTCCAATGTGCGTTTGCCGCTGAACTGTAAAGCCCGGCCTTTTTTCTTGTCATTGGTGAAAGAACTTTGGTATGTCTTTAGCGTATTGTAGACAACCAGCAATCCCAAATAGCCGGTAACAAGCTCAAGCAGAATGTCCAGTATCCTCCATATGTCCATGCTATTGCCTACATGGGTTGCAATGTGACATCTTTTAAAGTAGAAGAATGCTGCAAATAGTGTGATGATGGCAGCTGAAAGGTATTTGCTTTCAAGAGCCTTGTTGAATGTCTCCTTGTACATTGAACAGATATAACCGAATGCAAAGTATTGGAAATAGTTGAATGTATGGTGCAGGGTAAGTACGTTGCCTAAACCATTCAGTGTTGGCTGCATCTTGAGTACCAACTTGGTTGCGAATAGTCCGCCGGAAAGCAGAACCAATGCAATGCTCATGCGTCTCCTGTGTACCTTTGGGTCGATATTGTAAAGGCATGTGTTTGTTGCATATACAATAAGGAATATTTCCAACAATGCTATAGTGAACCAATATCCCAGCTTGCCGTTATGGCTGATGAAGGAATTGAAATCGGTATTCATGTATGCGTATGCATATACAAGGCCAAAAATGAATGTCGGGACAAGTTGTATGACTGCCTTTTTTCGGCTCATCTGCCACCAGGTCGACCAATCCCATTGTATGCTTGCCTTGTAGGCTATATATCCGCTTACCCAAAAGAATAATGGCATACGGAATGACATGAAAAGGCTATTGATGAATGTGGGGGCCTCAAGGCCGAAACTAGTCATTTCTACATGGGAAAAGACAACGAGAATCATTGTCAGTCCACGCAAGGCATCAATGTATTCAATTCTTTTTTTAGGTAGCAGTGTGCTTGTAGTCATAGTTCTTGTTTTTCTGTATTTAATGTTTCCTTAATAGAATGCGCGCTTTCTGTGAGTTTAGTATCAGGGATTTAGAGGTTAGCTCTTCTACGCAGAATGAGTTGTACGTGTCATACAGCCCGAACTTCTCTAGTTTTGACAATGGGGCTTGCTTCCCGCTCCTGTCAAGGTAGATGCGGAAATCGGTCATGTATATCGAGTCGTTCTCGTGGGTAAAGTAAGCTATGTAATTCTCTTTCATTTGCCCTTGGGGTGCTGTGGGCGATACGCAGGATAGCAGTACCAGCTCCCTCTGGAACGAGTAGTAGGTGTCGCTATTGCAACTGGTTATTTCGCCTGTATGTTTGTTCTCAATGCTCTTTATCTGCCAGAACCCATCCAGGTCGCCATGGATTAGATAGCTCTCGCACGATGACGCAATCATCGCTGTAAGAAATATGATTATTATGTAAATATCTCTTTTCATCCTTTTTATATTGTTTTATCTGCCGCTCAGCCAACCGGTCTTGCAAATGCATAGCATGCCACCAAAATTGTTGCCGATGAGACGGCTGTGGTCATAGGCCAATGAAGCTGTGAATTTCCATCCGTTCAGTCTGTTGGGAGTATAGTCAACTTCAGCCATTGTGCTCAATTGGGTAAGAGGCTCGGGGAGCGGGTCCTCGTATGACCCCCAATGTCTTGTCCATGATGCCATGACTCTGTATTCGAGTTGCTTGCATGGCATACCGTTGAAACCAAGGTGGTGTGAGCGTATGCGCGAGTATGGCATGGTCATATTTGGCTGTTTGTTGTAGAGCGGTGACAGGAAGTGCGGGTTGCACATTGACATTCCCCAATGTTGCCATGATTGGTAATAGCTGTGGGTGTAGTACCAGTCCTTTCCGCCAGCCTGTCCCATCATGTCGCCCGATGGGTTCTGCAATATCGGGCCGCTCTGGTCGCGTGAGGTGATGAACTCATATACAATGGTGTTGATGACCCTGTTTTGTGGTGCTTTCAATTCCAGTCCAAAGAGCCCGTCTCGCCATGGAAGGTAGGTTATCCAGTTTTTTTCTCCTTCGCGGTCATAGTGATAGTCGAGGCCAAAGAGACCCGAGTGGTCCTCGTAATAATGTTCGTAATATGCTTTTACGCTCCAGTTCTCAGCCTTGTAACCAACTGCAAGGTGAAGACTGCCCAAAACGTTGCCATTAATGTTTGTCTGGTCCATCTCAGTCGATTGACTACCCCCGGCCAACGGAATGAATGCTTTGAGATATTCCATGAACGAATGTGGCAGTTCGTGGCGTACGACATCCCCATCGGTGCTCTTTTCCCGTACGCGACCGCCGAATTGGGTATACATCTCCAATCCCATTTCTATTGAAAAAGGTGTCCTGCTCTGTTTTCCTATTTTTAGGAATGCTGTCTTTTCGTGAAAAAGTACATTCTCGACATATCGGCTGCCCATTGGTGCATTGCTCATGTGTGTGCGTTGGAAACGGTCATCGGTCTGTCTACCATAACTGAAGTGCCCCTTTACGTGTACCCACTCGTTGAAAAGCCAATGTGTGGTGGTGTATTCGTTGATTCCGAACCTCACTTGTGGAATGGGACGGGCATTGGGCGAGAATGTGAGGCCGCCGCCACTCAATGTCCGGTGCTTGCCCTCCGAGTATCGTTCCTTGCTGCCGACACTCAACTCCCAGCTGTTGTACTTTACATCGGCATACAGCTGCTGCATGTAGAATGGCGACGGGTGGTTCCAAGTTCCTGCAAGTTCAATGCCATAAGCCCATGTGAATCCTTTCTTCCTGTCGAAATCGCGGAACAGACCTGCACTGAGACTGCTGCTGTAGTTTTGCAATGAAGATAGACCATGTCTGTTGCTGACAAGCCAGAAAGGTGCATGCTCACCTGTTGAGGCAACGGCTTCGGTCTTTATTTCATATTTTATTTTCTCCCATTCGCTTTTCTGTGCTTGCACAGGAAGTGCGAAAAA
Organism: Bacteroidaceae bacterium; assembly: GCA_045644005.1. Classification (GTDB taxonomy): domain Bacteria; phylum Bacteroidota; class Bacteroidia; order Bacteroidales; family Bacteroidaceae; genus HGM04593. The sequence continues at coordinate 5,194 of JAZRGF010000037.1, forward strand.
AAGAATGGGGAGTAACCATCTCAAAGCTAAATTCATGATGTTTTGTATTGCTGTTGCGCAAAGATAGACTCTTATTTTGTATTGTAGATATAAATTATGTCGTTTTATTTTTTTTCTTACATAATGTTTTTAACTTTGCGTGCCCTTGGGAATTTTTATTCATGGGGCAAAATGAAATCTCTTATTCAAATAAACAGTGAAGGTATTAATCGTCTCATTCTATTATGAACCGGAATTGGGTGCAGCGCCAAGCCGCATAACCAATCTTGCCAAAGGTCTTATGGCCTCGGGAGTGGATGTGGATGTGCTCACCTGTTTGCCTAATTATCCAAAAGGAAAGATTTTTGATGGTTATCGTGGTCATTGTTCAATGAAAGAACAGATTGACGGAATCAATGTCTACCGTTATTGGACATATGCAACCGTGTCAAAGAATCCGTTCAAACGTGTGCTTGCAATGACTGCCTATGCTGCTACAATGTGGTCTTTTGTTTTCAAACGTAAATTGATTAAGGGCTATGACCGTGTGATAGTGCAGTCGCCACCAATTCTGGTATCTGTGTCGGCTATCACATTGTTCAAGAAACTTTTCGGGAAAAAGGTCATTCTCAATGTTTCCGATTTGTGGCCGGGGTCGGCTGTGGAGCTGGGTTTTGTGCGTAAGGATAGCCTGTCATTCAAGATGTTGAGCCGTTTCGAGAAATATATCTACAAGAATGCCCATTCTGTAATGGGGCAATCACAGGAGATAGTGGAGCATGTTGAGACAATGTTTCCCGGTAAAAGGACATTCCTGTACCGTAATCTACAACCAGCCGGGAATCAGCCGGCCATGGTGAAACAGAAGGATGGGGTGCTTAAAATTGTATATGCCGGCCTGTTCGGCGTTGCACAAGATATGCTATCGTTGCTCAAATCTGTTGATTTCAAGGAACTTGGTGTTGAAATGCACCTCTATGGCGGCGGTAACCAGGTCGAGGATATACAGGAGTATATAAAGAGTGGCGACAAGAATGTATGGTATCACGGGTATGTGTCCAAACAGCAGATGAACGAAGAACTGAAAAAATATCAACTCTCAATCATTCCTCTTGCGGCTGCGATACATGGTGCTGTTCCGTCAAAGATATTTGACCTGTTACCTGCCGGTATTCCCATTCTTTTCAGTGGAAACGGTGAGGGTGCACGCATTGTCAAGGAGTGTGGTTTTGGTCTTGTGTCGGAATATGGTGACTACAAGGCTCTTGAAAAGAATATCCGCCCTTTTGTTGAAATCTCGCCCGTGGAATATTCCACATATTCGGCAAATTGCTACAATGCCTCGCTCGATGCATTCTCTTTTTCAAAGCAGCTTGAACGCTTTGTCGGTTTCCTCGAAGAGTAACCGTTTACTCCTCAATCTCGCATCCGTTGAACATGAAATCCTTCTCGGCCACATCCTTGGGGAATGTGTAGTAGGTCATTTCTGCACTTGAACGTACTTCGCCGTCGTAGATTATATGGGCTTCAATGAACACGAACATGCGTTTTACCTCCTTTACACGTCCGCGTATCTCAAGAGTGATGTTCTCGCCTGTAGGTATAGGTTTCCTGTATTTCATGTTCAGGCTTGTTGTCATGCCGGATGTCTGGAACTTGCGGGCAATTATCCAACCGCCAAGCTCGTCGAGCAGTGTGGCCTGAATGCCGCCATGCAGGGTGTTGAGCCATCCCTGATAATTGTTGCCGGGTGTCCACAGTGATACTATATCATCACCATCCTCGTAAAACTCCATCTTCAGGCCGCAAGGGTTGGAGGGTGCGCAGGCAAAGCAGTTGTAGCCTTTGTCGGTCAAGTCAATCCAAGGATTCTTTATCTTTTTCATTTTCTATCTGTTTGGGTTCTTTGTGGCAAAGTTAAGCAATTTTTGCGCTATTACGTTTATTTTATATTGCCATTTATATATTCTTGAGTCTTTACCTCTTGTTTTGAACAGATTCTTATTATCTTCGCTGAAAATAAAAGTGTATGTATATGAAAAAGATTTTTCTATCCCTCATTTTGGCAATTGTCTCAGCATTTGCCTGCAATGCCCAGTTGCTATATAAGATTTCGTACAAGAGTCTTGAAAAACCATCTTATATCGTTGGTACATATCATCTGGCTCCGGCATCGTTCATCGATTCTATTCCGGGTGCCAAGACTGCGCTTGATGCTGTGGATGTTGTCTGTGGCGAGGTGGTGATGAGCGAGATGGAGAGCAACGAGAGCCAAAAGAAGGTGCAGGCTGCCATTATATTGCCCGATGGCAAGTCGCTCACCGATGTATTCACTGCCGATGAGATGCAGCGCATAAACGACTATATGGACAAACTCCTGGGCATGAACCTTAACAACCCGCTTCTCAAGAGCCAGATGGGTAAGATGACACCAATGGCACTCTCCACACAGTTGCAGCTGGTGCAGTATATGAAGCTGACGCCTAATTTCAATCCTATGAAACTCATTGACGCTCACTTCCAGAATGTGGCAAAGAGAGCCGGCAAGAGTGTCGCTGGGCTTGAGACTGTGGATTTCCAGATTGAGACATTGTACAAAGGAACTACCATAGAGCGCCAAAAGCAGCAGTTGTTGTGTATGGTTGACAATGATGAATATTATGCATTGCAGATGAAGGAGCTCTCTGCTGCATTCTTTGCGCAGGATATACAGGCTCTTTGGGATGTAACGGAGGAAAAAATGGGAAACTTGTGCGACACCACACCCCAGGAAGAGGAGGCGCTCATATATGGCCGCAATGCCGCTTGGGCCGAGAAAATGCCGGCAATGATGGGCGAGGCTTCTACATTGTTTGTAGTAGGTGCAGCCCATTTGCCCGGTGAAAAGGGTGTGCTTGAACTGTTGAAGGCCAAGGGCTACACCATTGAGGCTGTGAAGTAATGTGTTTTTGAGGTATGAGAAATTTTTTCCGTAAATTCCATTTGTGGGTGTCGGTTCCGTTCGGCATTGTAATAACAATCACATGCTTCACCGGTGCATTGCTGGTCTTTGAAAATGAGGTCACGGCTTTGTGTAAGGGTGATGTGACTACTGTTGTACGGCATGGTGAGCCCTTGCCTTTGAATGTTATTGCCGACAAGGTGGATGCGACATTGCCTGCCGATGTTGATGTAAAAGGTGTTGTTGTCTCAAATTCTCCCAATGAGGCCTACAAGGTGAATCTTTCAAAGCCCAAAAAGGCTGCTGTTTATGTAAACCAATACACGGGTGAGGTGATTGGCAAGGAGGAGCGTCTGCCGTTCTTTCAGACCGTCTTCCGCCTGCACCGTTGGCTCATGGACAGCAATCCAGGCGATGGTAAACTCTTTTGGGGCAAGATGATTGTTGGTACAAGCACTCTCGCCTTTGTGGTGATTTTGTTGACCGGCCTTGTCATATGGTGGCCGCGCAACCGCAAGATGCTCGCCAACCGTCTGCAGATAGCGCTGAAAAAAGGCAAGAACCGTTTTTGGTATGACCTTCATGTTGCCGGTGGCTTCTATGCATTGCTGCTGTTGCTGGCAATGGCCTTGACCGGCTTGACATGGTCGTTCGAGTGGTACAGCAACGCTGTATATGCTCTCTTGGCTGCCGGTGAAGCAAAGGATGTTGCGGTAGTGGAGAATAGGATTCCTGTGGTTGCAGAAGTCCCGGTCTGCCCGGGTAGTTGCAGGGATTGCACATTGCCTGTCTGTGTGAACAATGCAGAGAGCAAAAGTACTGCTGTAGAGTCGGGTAGGGCGGCCGGGTGGAATGTCGATGCCGTAACTGCAGCCACAAACGTCACCGATACCAAATATGTCGATGCCGGGTCTGCTGTCTCTGTTGTAGATATTGACGGCATTGCGGCAGCAACAGCTGTCGATGCACAAAGCGGTGCAACCGTCATGGCCGACGGCAATAGCGGTGCCACTTCGTTGGTTACGGCACAGCATGCTACGGAGTTCGACAGCTGGCAAAAAGCTTATGAGAATGTAGCGGCTATTGTTCCGCGTTTTGAGTCAATTACGGTTGCTGACGGAACGGTATCAGTGAAAGAGTCCAGGTTTGGCAACATGCGTGCTGCCGACAAATACATCTTCAATACAGGCAGTGGCGAGATTGTAAAAGTTGAACTTTACAAGGATTCGGCCCGGAAAGGTAAAATCGGTGGATGGATCTATTCGTTGCACACCGGCTCTTGGGGCGGTATAATAACCCGCGTTCTCTCTTTCCTTGCCGCATTGCTTGGTGCAACGCTGCCGCTCACAGGCTATTATTTGTGGATAAGGCGCCTTTACGGCAAACGCAAAAGAATAAATGAATGATTGGTAAAAAAAGAAATAACGCTGTGGGGGTGCAGCGTTATTTCTTTTTTTACAATGATGCAAATTCAATATAAATCATTAAATTTGTATTTTAGAACACTTGCGGCGATGGAACGGAACACGCTTTTTTCTCTTTTGTTCTTGTGTGTCACCCTGTTCTCTTGTGGAGGACATGACCACGATGGCTCTGCGCACGATGGTAGCGCGGCGCTTGGTGTGCAGGTGTATGATGCCCGCTATAGGTGTGTCTCTTTGCTCGACAGCCTATCAAATGAGCTTGACGGTTTCTCGCCCCGGAACCACGAACTGGCTATGGTGGCGGCAAATTCAAAGGCCTATTCGGCTCTTATGAAGATGGACTATATGACAGCTGCCGGTCTTTATGAGCATGTGCTTGCCGAGGCCGATTGCGAGATTGAGCGGCTTGTTGCCGATGTGGGGCTCATGACTATATGCTACCGTGTGTCAAACAATAGGCTGTTCTTTGATTGCCGTGCAAGGGCTTTGGAACGCATGGGACGCATAAATGAGGATGCAGCACTGCTCTCGGCAAGTGACAAGGCGCGTTTTGAGCGTGCAAAAATAGAGTTCGGGATAGTGTCGTTGTGCTACTTCTCCAACCTCTCGATGCTCGATGATGCAAAGCGCACTTTGGGCTACCTGAATACAGGCGCCGAGAGGTCGGTTGACCCGGCATTGAAACTATATGCCAGGATGATGCTTGCCAACACGGCACCCGATGCCGCAGAGCGTTTTACCCAACTTCTCAAGGGACTGGAGGAGGCCGGCGAGTGTGGCTACACATGGCTCACGGCAAACTACCGCCTGTTGCTTGCCATTCTTTTGCGTGACAATGCCGGTTTGACATCGGCTCTATCCGATAATCTGCGTTATCTCCTGCCCGGCAGTGATTCCATAGCTGTGGAATATGTCATGGCAACAGCTGCTGCTGCCGATTTCAAAAGTTATGGCGACAGATACATGATGATTGAGGCATTGGCGGTCTCTGCATCCTGTAAGACGCAGCATGGCGCCTATGACGAGGCGTTGACATTGCTTGATTCTGCGCTAGCCGGGATAAATGGATATTACAGAACCTACTATCCTGCAGATGTTGATTTCGCATCAAACGTGCTCGACAGGTGCGATATTGATATTGAACCGGCGATGTATTCCGATGCTACAATGTACAACATCCCCGAGTGCCTGTTGAGTGTACGTCGCGAGGCAAGCTGTGCCTTTGCCGGCTTGGGCGACAAGTATGCATCGGACATAAACAGGGAGAGTTACCTTATGTTGTTGCGCACTACGCGCTTGAACAAAAAGAATGAGAGTGGGGTGTCGGCAGTCATTGATGATATCATGCGCCTTGACTGGTGGCTTGCGGTGGTTGTTGCCATAATTGCAGTGCTGCTTGTTGTGGCAATAATCTTCAACTACCGTAAGCGGAAGCATATCATCTCCTATTCAAATGAACTTAAACGCCTGCCCGTAGTTTGCCGTCAGTTATTCACGTCCTTGCCACAGGAAATAGCCAGCAAGGAAGAGTTGTGCGCCCACATTATCACGTTGCTAAACAATAGCTTCGAGGGCTTTGCACGCGATATCCGTTTCTCGTTTGCACCTGCTGATGGCAATGCTTGCTGTTCTACCTTTGAAATGAGATACATTGGTGGGGAATGTGATACACTGCATGTGACAACAACCGAGCCGTTGACGCGTGAAAAATATTCCTTGATAGAGCTGCTTGTGCCCTACGTGGCTGTAGCCATTGGCGAGGGTATGCGCCTGGCCGACATTGTCGATGAACAGGAGAGGCTCAATGAGATGCGCCGTGCCTGTGCTGTCTATCTGGCCGAGCATAAACGCGAGAATCTGTTGAAACGTGTCTCTGTTTCCACGGTAATGTCCATGCGACCATATATCGACAGGCTCATAAACGAACTGCGCGCCTTGCAGGTGGCCTCTCCGGCCGATGCCGAGCGCAAGCTCCTGTATGTTACCGAGCTTACCGAAAAACTCGATGACCTCAATATAATCCTTGAACGTTGGATAAAGATGCGCCAGGGCGATATGAACCTGCAGGTGGAGAGTTTTTCGCTTGCCGGCCTGTTTGCCATCATAGAGAAGAGCCGCAGCCTCTTGGAATCGCGTGGAATAACATTGACAGTAGGCGATGGCACACCGGTGGTAAAGGCCGACAAAGCACTCACTCTTTTTATGATAAATACGCTTGTCGACAATGCTGCAAAATTCACGCCACAGGGTGGTAAAGTGGCATTGGAGTGTGTTGAGGGCGATGGCTATGTGGAGGTTGCCGTTACCGACAGCGGCATAGGAATCTCGCAGAGCGATATTGACCGAATCCTTAACGAAAAGGTCTATGACGCGGCAAGCATAGGCCGCGATAACGCAAGCCTGCCTGCCCAGAGCAAGGGGGGTGGGTTTGGTCTGATGAACTGCCGTGGTATAATCGAGAAATACAGGAAGTGCGACGCCGTTTTCTCGGTCTGTTCAATGAATATCGAGAGCCGCAAGGGTGGTGGCAGCCGCTTCTCGTTCCGCCTGCCAAAGGGTGTTGTGCGTTGCATTGTGCTGCTGCTTATGATGTTGCCTTGCAGGGGATTCGCTGTTGAGGATATATTTGACGATGTGCGTCAATATGCCGACTCTGTCTACAGCAGCAATACCAACGGCAATTATACCGAGGCCTTTGTGCAGGCACAAGGTGCCTTTGACCTGCTCAATGCCTATTATCGTTCAACAGTGGGCGGCAACGATACACTTTCACTGCAGGACGGTGCGTATGCCGAGCTTGGTTGGTGGCGCAAAGGCGTTTTCCCTGAGGAACTCACCGAGGATATCTACTATAATATCCTTGACATACGCAATGAGCTTGCTATCGCATCGTTGGCTTTGCAGCGTTGGCAGGCCTACAGGTACAACAACTATATCTATTCGACACTTTACCGTTTGGTTGATGAGGACAAGGCTGTAGCTATGCAGTACGAACGTGCGCGCGACGCATTGAGCCTGCGCCAGGCGCTCATTGGAATATCCTGTTTCCTGGCATTGGTTCTTTTGCTCTATCTCATTGTTTCATATCTGCGCCACGCCATAATTGGAAAGACCGACGAGCAACTGGTGCAGAGTACAAACCGTCGCTTGCTGGAACTGGTGGCAACGGCATCGTCCGGCACAACAGCTGAATTGTTGCAATCTATTGCAGCCGAGCTGTACTCATCTTTGGGTGAACGCATGTGTATTGCGAGTGTGGCCCTGTTGCTTGTCGACGAACGTGAGGCAAGGCGCGTGGCAGCTGCTGTACCACAACCGCCTGCCGGTGGCAGGGCCGATGTCTATCTGCATGGCGTAGCCGATGACGGAGTTCCTTTTCTCTCTCCTGATGCGCTGTTGCGCGTGTTGCCGCTCTATGCAACTGTGTCGGGCGAAGAGGTGCTTGTGGGTGCAATTGAGTTTGTCACCGAGCGTCCTTTGAGCGAGAACGAGAGTGTGAACATACAACTAATTGCACGTTTTGTGGCTTCTATGGCTTATCACCGTGCCGTGCGTGTGGCAAACAGCTATACGACACTGGAGGAGGTGGAGGAGGAGACCGAGCGCATGAAAATGGATGAGAATCGCCTGCATGTGCAGAATATGATAATGGACAACTGCCTTTCGGTGATAAAGCACGAGACCGTCTACTATCCCAGCCGTGTGCGCGAACTGGCGCAAAGGGCGCTGGCAAGCAACGATGGCCGCAGTGAAAACATTGCTGCAATGACCGAGCTGGTCGACTATTATAATTCCGTTTTCGGTATACTCGCCAACTGCGCAAAGCGTGAACTCGATACCATGTGCTTCACTCTTGCCGTCACTCGCGTCGAGCAGTTGTTTGATGCTGCAAGTCGCTACGTTGCTCGTTGTGCCAAGAAACGTGGGGTAGGGCTCTCGCTTGTATATGAGCCTACCGAACTTTGTGTAAATGTTGATGCAGAACTTGTTGCCAATCTCTTTGAGGTGCTTGTTGATGCCGCCATGAAGGTTGAAAAGAATGGTACTCTCATGTTGCGTGCTGCCGATGCCGGTGAGTTTGTGAAGGTGGAACTTGTGGATGGCCGTCGCACGATGTCGAGCGAAGAGGCACATGAACTCTTTACTCCATCGCGCTACAATATAGCACCACAGAGCGGGCTGCTTGGAATGGAATATCTTGTAGCAAAGGAGGTTGTTCGCATGCACGAGGATTATACAGGTCGTCACGCCTCACGTATGGAGGCACGTGCCGATGTAGAGGGTGTGGTCATATTGTTTACATTGCCAAAATAGTATATTATGATAGATAAATTCAGTGTAGTTATAGTTGAGGATGCAAGGCTTGAATTGAAAGGAACGGAGGAAATTTTCCGTACGGAGCTGCCCGAGGCCGATGTCATTGGCACAGCATCCAATGAAAAGGAACTTGACGAGGTGCTGGCACGCGCCATCCCCGATTTGCTGCTCCTGGATCTTGGGCTTGGCGGCTCAACTACAGTGGGAGTGGATATCTGTGCCAGGATGAAAAGGGAGCATCCGCAGATGAAGGTACTGGTTTTTACCGGTGAACTGCTCAATGAAAAACTGTGGGTGGATGTGCTTGATGCGGGAGCCGACGGCATAACCCTGAAGACCGGCGAACTGCTCACCAAACACGAGATATACAATGTGATGGCCGGCAAACGCAATGTATTCAACCAACCGGTGCTTAAGAAGTTGGTAGAGCGTTTCCGCGAGAATGTGAACCGTGATGCGGCACGTCAGAAATCACTTATACACTATGAGATTGACCGTTATGACGAGTGTTTCCTGCGTCACCTTGCCCTGGGTTATACAAAGGAGATGGTTGCATCATTGAAGACAATGCCTTTTGGCGTGAAGTCGCTCGAAAAACGTCAGGCCGACCTCATAGCCCGCCTTTTCCCCGAGAGTGAACAGCGCGGCATAAACGTGACACGTCTTGTTGTGCGTGCCATTGAACTTCATATAATTGACGCCGAAAACCTGGAAGCCGATGAATAACCGCAGAGCATACTACTACCCTCTGGTAACCTATCTGCTTGCACTGTTGCTTGTGTGGGTGGGTGCATTCTTTGCCGATGTTGTAGAACTGTTGGGTGATGATACCATGCATCTGTCCTCTTCGCTCATCAGTGCCAAGGGTGTGCGTTGGGCTTTGCGAACAGCCTTGCAATCCATTGATGCAGTACCGTGGGGAGTGGTGATGGTGCTTGTTGCCGCCTATGGCCTGTTGCGCGGCTCCGGATTGACAAAGGTGTTGCTGCGCCTTGTCTCTTTGCGTCGTCCTACCGCATTGGAGTGGCGTGCGTTGCTCTTTTCATCAGCAGTTGCCGTGTGCTATGTGGTGCTGCTCTATCTCTCTGCTGTCGCGCCATGGAATCTGCTTTCGGGCATAACCGGGGAACACGCTCTCTCGCCGCTTGTACAGGGATGGGCATTGCTGCTTTTGGCGGGTGTGCTTTCGGTGTCGCTTATTTATGGCTTCATCTATGGCAATTACCGTTCACTGGTGGATGTCATGGTTTCCACTGGTAATACATTCACCCTTTTTGTGCCTGCAATGATGGCGCTTCTGCCGGCATCGGGCATTGTACCATGCCTGCAATATGCCGGTGTGCAACAGTCTTTTGGCATGCAGTGGAGTATAATGGAGGCGGCGCTCTATGTGCTGCCGTTCCTCTATGTATTGCTGATGGAAATCAAGAATAAAGGATAGGTGATTTTTTCACTTTGACGTCATGTCGAACGGATGTGAGACATCTCTGATTTTACGATATTTTTGAGATCCCTCGTCACTACGCTCTGTCGGGATGACAGGTTCGCGATTTGATTTAGCTTATATCGAACTCACGTTAAATAGTGAACTATCAGTAAATAGAATCGAGGGTGACCCATCAATTACTTATGGGTCACCCTCTGCTGTGATGATATTTCTCATTATTTGGCTCCTAATGGAATTACGCGCAACCAAATCTCGCTTACCCAATTGTCGTTGTCGGTGCCACTGAGATTGTATTCCACGTAAAGGATATTCCTGTTCTCCTCACTGAAACGGTACCGTAGGTTTGAGATTGTGTTGTTGAGGCTCTTGTCGAGATAGTGCTTGTTGATGTACTCGAGGTAAGTGTTGTCCTCTTTCATCTCAATCTCGCCTTCTTGGCTAATGAATGCCAGCGTACTTGTCTTGCTCTCTTTCCAGTTTGCCTCTTTTATCGGTATGTTCACTCCAAGGATTACAAAATATGTATTGTCCTCGGTAATGGTCTTGAAAATCTGCTTGCCAATGTAGGCCTTGCCGCCTTCTGCTGTCGTAACCTCCTCAACATATTGCCACATTCCTACAAGTGGCCCGGCATCGGGTCCTGTCTTTTTTACTTGTGCGTGGCCTGTTCCAACTCCTGAAAATAAGATAAACGCAAATAGAAACATGAACTTTTTCATAGTAGTAGGGAGTTAAAGGTTAGACAATGTTTCTTTTATCGTGTGCAATGTACAAATAAAAAATAAATAAAAGACATTTTTCTAAAGAAAAATATATGCAGCCGTTGTCATTGTTTCACGCTGTTGGATATTTTGGGTAACAATATAGATGTTGACCCAGCGTACTTTGTCATTTTTCGGGCAAGCCCTCAACAACACGTCTGAGCATAGCGAAGTATCCCTGCTCTGCGCGGTTACAAGATCCTTCACATACTGTTATTCGCTACGCTCATCGAGAACTTCTTTTAATGTTTTCATTAAGGTATGGTCAGGATGACAGTTCCGCGAATTTTGATTGTCTTTGGGTCAACTGCTATATTGTTACTATATTTTTTGTACCTTTGCGCCTCAAATACAGAATAATGAGATTTCTATTGGCAATCATAGGAAGCGTGTCGCTTGTGTTGGGCATTATGGGTGTTTTTCTGCCTGTGTTGCCAACCACCCCGTTCCTTCTGCTCTCGGCAGCCTTGTATATGCGCAGCTCGCAGAGATTGTATGACTGGCTAATGTCGCACAAGCATCTTGGCCCATATATAAAGAACTTCAGGGAGCACAAGGCACTGCCCCTGCGTGTGAAGATTGTCTCTGTTACAATGGTGTGGGCAACATTGCTCTATTGTGCCATCTTCGTTGCCAAGGAGTGGTGGATGAGCGCCATTTTCATTGTCATTGCAACAGGAGTGACTGTGCACATACTCAGTTTCAAGACTCTGAAATAAAAGGATGTAGACCTTGCGGTGCTGCATCCTTAATTTTTACAATAACTCCATGATCCTTTCAAGCCATTGTCTGTCGGTCTCGTCGAACGTGGCAAGGTGTTCGCTGTCGATGTCGAGCACTGCAGTCACTTTGCCTTCTTTGAATAGCGGGACTACAATCTCGCTTTTCGATGCGCTGCTGCAGGCTATGTGGCCGGGGAACTGCTCCACATCGGGCACAACCTGTGTGCGTGCTTCTTTCCATGCTGTGCCGCACACTCCGCGGCCGTGTGCTATTCGGCTGCAGGCAAGCGGCCCCTGGAACGGGCCAAGCACAAGCTCCTCGCCAATGACGCGGTAGAATCCTGTCCACCAGAACCCGAATGTATGGTGTATCATTGCGGCTATGTTTGCCATGTTGGCAATGGCGTCGCTCTCGCTCTCTGTCACTGCGGCAATCTGCTTGTACAGCAAGGCATATTTCTCCTCCTTGCCGCCTTGTGCAATATGTAGTTCCTCGGCCATGGTTACTTTTCCAGTACTTCAATAAAACGTTCGGGAAGATAGATGTTCTCCATCTCAAGCGCCTCTTTGAAGAGTGGCGCCATTTCGCTTATTCTGAATCCGGCAATGCCGCACCCAATCTCGGTGGCAAGGAATTTCAGCTCGGGGTGCTCTTTGGCAAATGCAATGAAATCATTAACATAAGGTGCTATGGCATCAACGCCCCCATGCATGGTGGGTATGGCATAGCTTTGTCCTTGCAGGCCTATACCTTCTCCCCAAACAGCAC
>JAZRGF010000038.1:0-18315 GCA_045644005.1 Bacteroidaceae bacterium
ATTTATTTTGAGCGGTAAACGGGACTCGAACCCGCGACCCTCGGCTTGGGAAGCCAATGCTCTACCAACTGAGCTATTACCGCGTTGTTGTTTCTGCTTGCGAAGATACAACTTTTATTTAAATATAAGTTGTTGTATTGATATTTTTACGAGATTTTCACATACGTTCGAAATGACAAAGTACGTAAAACAGAACTTTGGGACAGCTATATTATTGTTACTTTTATATAGTATTTACCTCTCCAGTTCCTCTTTCAGGTACTTTGCCGTGTGCCCAACTCCTTTGGCAGCGACCTCCTCGGGAGTTCCTGTTGCCATTACCACACCACCGTCACGGCCGCCCTCGGGGCCCATGTCGATGATATAATCGGCCATCTTTATGACATCGAGGTTGTGCTCTATTATCACCACCGTATTGCCCTTGTCTACAAGACGGTTTATTACGTTCATGAGCACACGTATATCCTCGAAATGCAGGCCTGTTGTAGGCTCATCGAGCAGATAGAGAGTCTTGCCAGTATCGCGCTTTGCAAGCTCGGTTGCAAGCTTCACACGCTGACTCTCACCACCTGAAAGCGTTGTCGATGGCTGGCCGAGCTTAATATATCCCAAGCCCACATCCTGCAGCACCTTTATCTTGTTGAGGATTGTGGGTACATTCTCAAAGAACTCCACCGCCATGTTTATTGTCATGTCGAGCACATCGGCAATTGACTTGCCCTTGTAGCGAACCTCAAGTGTCTCGCGGTTATAGCGTTTGCCATGGCATACCTCGCAAGGCACCATAACATCGGGCAAGAAGTTCATCTCCAGCGTCTTGTACCCGTTACCGCTGCAGGCCTCGCAACGTCCGCCTGTGACGTTGAACGAAAAACGGCCGGCCTTGTAGCCACGAATCTTGGCCTCGGGGAGGTCAACAAAGAGGTTGCGTATATCGGCAAACACACCTGTATATGTCGCAGGGTTGGAGCGCGGTGTGCGACCAAGTGGCGACTGGTCTACATCCACAATCTTGTCAATGTGTTCAATGCCTTCTATTGAGGCATATGGCAACGGCTCACGCAATGCGCGGTAGAAATGCTTTGCAAGGATTGGCTGCAGGGTATCATTGATGAGCGATGACTTTCCACCACCCGACACGCCAGTGACGCAAATGAGCTTGCCGAGCGGGAACTCCACATCAACATTCTTCAGGTTGTTGCCGCAAGCACCCTTGATTCTTATGAACTCACCGTTACCCGGACGGCGTACTGCGGGAACCTCTATCTTCTCTTTTCCATTGAGGAAACGTGCCGTCATGGTATCACCTTTGAGCATATCCCCGGGGGTGCCGGCAAAAACTATCTCACCACCCTTGCGGCCGGCCTTGGGGCCAAGGTCAATGATATAATCGGACGCGAGCATAATATCGCGGTCGTGCTCCACCACTATAACGGTGTTGCCAATGTCGCGCAGCGACTTGAGCGAAGCTATGAGCCTGTCATTGTCGCGCGGATGGAGACCGATACTCGGCTCGTCGAGAATATAAAAAACATTCACAAGCTGTGAGCCAACCTGTGTGGCAAGGCGTATGCGCTGCCCCTCACCGCCCGAAAGGGATACCGATGAGCGGTTAAGCGATAGATAGCCAAGACCTACATCGAGCAGAAAACCTATGCGAGTCTTTACCTCCTTCACAATCTCGCCCGCAATGGCACGCTGCTTGTCGGTGAGCGATTCATCGAGTTTCTCGAGCCACTCGTTGAGAGCAATGATATCCATTGATGCAAGTTCCGATATGTTCTTGCCTGCAAGACGGTAATGCAGTGCCTCCTTGTTAAGGCGCGCTCCACCACACTCGGGACAGGTCTGCATCATCGAGAACTGCTCGGCCCAGCGCAGTTCCTTTGCCGATGTGCTCGACTCCTTCTGCAACTGTATATATTTTACAAGACCGTCATAGGTTGATATGCTGTCATAGAACATTTCGGACGAGCTGTTGAGTTTCAACGGAACAGGCGAACCGTAAAGGATTTCATCGAGAGCCTCCTCGGGGAGTTCATCTACCGGAGTCTTCAAATCGGCTTCGTAACGTGCAAGCACAGCCTCAATCTGTTGGAAGATTGACGAGCGGCGATACTTGCCAAGCGGCGCGAGGGCGCCGTCATAAACCGACAGCGTGCGATCGGGGACTACCTTGTCGACATCGACACTGCTTATCACGCCCAATCCCTTACATTTGGGGCAGAAGCCCTGCGGTGAGTTGAACGAGAAGTTATGCGGGTCGGGCTCCTTGTATGCAAGGCCGGTAACCGGGCACATGAGGCGTTTGCTGTAGTGGCGCACCTCGCCCGACGGCATTTCCATTATCATCACCAACCCCTCGCCCTGGGCAAGCGCTGTGGCAAGGCTCTGTTTAAGTCGCTGTGTATCCTTGGCATCCACCGCCAGCTTGTCAATGACAACCTCGATGTCATGGTTCTTGTATCTCTCGAGCATCATGCCGCGCGACATCTCGCACAGTTCGCCATCTATGCGCACGTTCAGATAACCCTTGCGCATCATCTGCTCAAACAGCTCCTTGTAGTGTCCCTTGCGGTTCTTCACAAGCGGAGCGAGTATGTACACGCGCTTGCCGTCATAGGCATCGAGCAACAACTCAAGAATCTTCTCCTCAGTATATTTCACCATCTTCTCGCCCGAGAGGTACGAGTAGGCATCGGCTGCACGTGAATATAGCAGACGCAGATAGTCATATATCTCGGTCGTTGTACCCACCGTTGAACGCGGGTTCTTGTTGGTGGTCTTCTGCTCAATGGATATCACCGGGCTGAGGCCTGTTATCTTGTCAACATCGGGACGTTCCATTCCGCCCAGGAAGTTGCGGGCATAAGTAGAGAATGTCTCAAGGTAGCGGCGCTGTCCCTCGGCAAAGATGGTATCAAAAGCAAGGGATGACTTGCCGCTGCCGCTGAGACCGGTTATCACGGTGAGTGAATCGTGCGGAATCTCAACATCCACATTCTTGAGGTTGTGCACCCTGGCACCGAACACCTCAATCTTTCCTTTTTCCTCTCTCTCCATCATCACACTTTATTTTGTTTCCTCGGAATATCCGCGCAAAAGGTTTACATCACGTTTAATATCATACTCAATGCCATCAGCGCCCTTGGCCTTTATTACCACAAAGTAGACACCCGGCTTCACTGGATTACCCTTGTAAGTACCATCCCAGCCTGTACCTTCGACCCCCATTTCATCGAGCCCCCAACGGTAGAGTTCCTGCCCCCAACGGTTGTATATGGCACCATGAAACTCAACTATCGACTTCACGTTGAAGACATTGTAATAGTCGTTCATGCCGTCGCCATTGGGCGAAAAGGCATTCGGTGCCTCAAGTGCCGACTCGGCAAGCACAATGCTGAAAGGTGTCCCGTAATACTCTTCGCCAAAAGGCCAGTATACCTCACTGTCCTCAAGGCTGGTATAGGTAATTGTAGGCATTACCGTTGTTGCACCGCTCTCGCGCAGTTCTATCTGCACATCGGCATCGTGGCGCACAAGGTAAGGCTCTGCCTCACCCTCCTTGAAGAACTCCCACGTACAAGTGAGCGAAAAGCCATCAATTTCGCGGGCATTGGCATAGAACCTCACTGTCACCGGCGCCTCGCCCGAATACTCCTCGCCAATGGCAAGGTCTGTGAGATTACCTTTTGAATCCACCACAAGTGCAGTGGGAACGGGAGCCTCTATTTCCTGCGCCATTGCTGCAACGCAAAGCAACAACAGTGATATGAACAGAACTGTTTTCTTCATACTCGTCTAATTTTTCACTCATAGCACACAGCCCGCTGAACAGACGCGGCCAAACGCGCTATGAAGAGCAAAAATAGTAAATCCCATTGAAAAAACATATACAAACAACACTATTTAATGCAAAGCAAGAGCAACTTTATGCCCGGCGCCCGCAATCACTCCTCAAAGTGTCATTTTTTGGATTTCAATATGAATATATTGACAATAATTTGCTATCTTCGCAGGAAATTCGGTCCGGTCCATAAAAACAGTCTGTACCACATTACTTTTATTACGTATGAAAATCAGCAAAAGAATACTCCTGTCCATCGCCATTGTAATGACAGCGCTCACCATCAGCGCACAAAAGAGCGAAATTGTGAGCCACACCGTAGCCCAGGGACAGACATTGTACTCAATCTCCAAGCTATACAACACCACCGTTGAGGAGATTGTAAAGTTCAACCCCGGCAGTGCCGAGAAGCTATCCATTGGTCAAAAGCTCATTATCCCCAGCAACAGCAAGGCAAAGAGCAAGGATGGCAGGAACGTAAAGACACACACAATACAGCAGGGCGAGACACTCTACCGCCTTAGCAAGATGTATGACGTCACCACCGAGGAGCTGTGCGCAGCAAACCCCGGGCTCTCAATAAACAATTTCCGCACAGGCGAGACAATTGTAATCCCAGTGAAAGAAAGTGCCACCACACAGGAGAACGCAGTGGCAGCAACCGCCCAACAGTCTAAAGACGACAAGAAGCCTGTGATTGTGAGCACACACAAAGTACAGCGCAAGGAGAATATGGAATCCATATGCATGATGTATGGCATAACCAAGGAGGACCTGATAAAGGCAAACCCGATACTGCAGGAGAAGAAGCTCAAGCGCAAGATGGAGCTCAACATACCGGCACCTACAATAAAGCCCGAGCCTGCCGAAAAAGAGGAGAGCGCAAAAGAGCAGAAGCAGGAGATTGCAAAAGCCATAAACAAAGGCATCAATGACGACAAAGTGCTGAACGTAGCCGTTGTGCTCTCATTCCTGCTCGACAGCTACGCACCCAAGGAGCAGAGCCGCATGGTAGAATACTACCAGGGATTCCTGATGGCCGTTGAACAGCTGAAGCGCGAAGGTTACTCGTTCGTGATAAACACATACGATGCGGGGCAAAAGGAAAACAGCCTCGACAGCCTGCTCACAAGTAGTGCGTTCGACGATGTAGAGCTTATCATTGGTGCATCGTACCCCAAGCACAGCAAAGAGCTTGCCAAATTTGCAAAGGAACGCGAGATTCCGCTCCTCATACCATTCTCGAGCAAGAAGGACGAAGCCATTGACAACCCCACCGTGTACGTTGCCAACGGCATACAGTCATTCATCCTGCCCGAGATAAGTTCGAGATTCGTAAAGACATTCCCCAATGCAAATGTCATTTTTGTAGAGGATACCACCGACAACAACAAGAAGGAGTTCGTAAAGAGCCTTACCGCAGAGCTTGCAAAGGACAGCATCCCCTACTCTACGTTGCAGATGGAGCAACTTTCGAACGAAGAGGTTGTACTGGAAACACTGGCAGGAATATACCAGGAGGAGAAGGAATTCATTGTCATCCCCACCTCATCATCGGCAACCACACTGAACACTCTGCTCCCCTCGTTGTTACATGCAAAGAGCATAGACTCGCTGAATGTAGCAAAGTTCAAACTCTTTGGCTACCCCGAGTGGCAGATACATGCAAAGGATACAAGAGAGCTGATGTATGAGGTAGACACATATTTCTATGCAACCTTCTACAGCCACTATGCACTGCCACGTGTGGCAGAGTTTCAGGAGGATTTCATCCGTTGGTACAACCGTGGCATACAGAACATTTATCCACGTTATGGAATGTTGGGATACGACACCGGCTACTTCTTTTTGCTTGCAGCAAGCCTCTATGGCAACCAGATGCACGAAAAGATTGAGCAGATACCGTTCAACCCCGTACAGTCCGACTTCAAGTTCGAGCGCATAAGCGAGAAAGACGGTTTCATAAACAAGAAATTCTTCTTCATACACTTCTGCCCCGAGTATTACATCGACAAGATGGACTTTGACCAGGACCGTTTCCGCGATGGCTACCAGGAGGTGATACTCTAACCCGCACAGCTGCCACAAAACAGACAAAAGAATTTACAGATGAAGAGAAGACTGTATTTCATGGCCTTGGCGCTGGCAATGGCGTGTACTGTTGCCACAGCTCAAGTGGAAAGCCCGAGAAGTTGTCTTGAGGTAGGTGTTGCCGGCGGCATGAACCTTAGCAGGATGGAGTTGCAGCCATCAATAAGACAAGGGTTCCGACAAGGCATCAATGGCGGTATAAGTGCGCGTTACACCAGCGAGAAATACTTCAGCATGATATGCGCCGCGCAGATAGAGGTAAACTTCGCGCAACGCGGTATGATTGAGGATTTTGATGACGGCACGTCGAACTACTACAGCCGCCTCACGAACTACATCGAAGTTCCTTTCTTCGCACATCTATCATGGGGTAAGGAGAAACGCGGTCTACAGTTCTTCCTGAACCTTGGCCCGCAATTCGGCTTTTTCTTGAACGAGAGCGAGAAGTACAAAGGGGACTGGAAGCCCGAGAACCGTCCGTCAAGCATCAGGCCACTCTATGGCAAGACAATTGAAAACAAATTCGAATATGGCATTGCCGGTGGATTGGGCTTGGAATACAAGAGCAGCATTGGCAATTTCTTTGTTGAAGGAAGATACTTTTATGGTCTCTCCGACATTTTCCACAACTCAAAAACTGACGATTTCGGCCGCTCGGCCAACACCACAATAAGCGTAAGAATCGGATATTCAATCGCAATATTCAACAAGGATTTTGAAAACTGATAAAAAGGCTGCCTTTGAGGGGCAGCCTTTTATAATGCAGTGAACTTTTTCAACGGTTCTTGTACATATCGTCATAATACTTCTCATACTCGCCGCTGGTGATGTTATCCATCCACTCCTGGTTGTCGAGATACCAGCGTACGGTCTTTTCAATACCCTCCTCAAACTGCAGGCTGGGTTCCCAACCGAGTTCTCTCTGTAGCTTGGTAGAATCAATAGCATAACGCATGTCGTGACCTGCACGGTCGGTTACATATGTAATGAGGTCAAGCGAAGCGCCTTCGGGGTTGCCCAACAGGCGGTCGACAGTCTTTATTATAACCTTGATGATATCAATATTCTTCCACTCGTTGAAACCGCCGATGTTATATGTGTCGGCAACCTTTCCGTTGTGGAATATCACATCTATGGCACGCGCGTGATCAACGACATATAGCCAGTCTCGTACATTCTCACCCTTGCCATATACCGGCAACGGCTTACGCTGACGGATATTGTTGATAAACAGAGGTATCAGCTTCTCGGGGAACTGGTAAGGGCCGTAGTTGTTCGAGCAGTTGGTCACAATTGTGGGCATGCCGTATGTATCGTGGAATGCGCGCACAAAGTGGTCACTGCTTGCCTTTGATGCCGAATAGGGGCTGTGTGGGTTGTATTTTGTAGTCTCGTAGAAGAAGTCATCGCCGTAGGCAAGGTGATGCTCGCCCGACGAAGCCGTTGTTGTGAACGGAGGCTCAATGCCCTCGGGGTGGTTCATCTGGAGTGCGCCGTAGACCTCATCGGTCGAGATATGATAGAAACGCTTGCCCTCGTACTTCCCGGGAAGCGACTCCCAATAGAGCTTTGCTGCCTGCAAAAGCGACAACGTACCCATCACGTTTGTGCGTGCAAAGGTGAAGGGGTCCTTTATCGAGCGGTCTACATGACTCTCGGCTGCAAGGTGGATGATACCGTCTACATGATGCTCCGACATCAACTTGTACATTGCGTCAAAGTCGCAGATATCGGCCTTGAAGAATGTATAGTTAGGCCTGTCCTCAATATCCTTGAGATTTGCAAGATTACCGGCATAGGTAAGCTTGTCGACATTGATTATATGATAATCGGGATATTTGTTCACAAACAGGCGTACAACGTGTGAACCTATAAAACCGGCACCACCGGTAACAATAATACTTCGCTTCATTTCTCTACCCATTATTTTTTTGCTTTGATTCTTTTTATGCAATACTCCATTGACTCCCTCCAGTGTGGGATATCAATATCGAATGTATTCTTGATCTTTGTCTTGTCGAGCACCGAATATGGCGGACGTGTCACAGGTGAGGGGAACTCGCTGCTGTGGCATGGATTTATGCGACAAGCAGTATTGCCGGCAACAGCAGCAATCTCAACGGCGAAATCGTACCATGAGCACACCCCCTCGTTGGAGAAGTGATAAATGCCTTCATTACCCTCATAGACACCCGCTTCAATTATTGAGAATATAGCAAGTGCAAGGTCACCGGCATATGTAGGTGTTCCCACCTGGTCAAAGACTACATTCAACTGTTCCTTCTCGGCCGTGAGACGCATCATTGTCTTGAGGAAGTTGTTGCCGAACTCACTATACAGCCACGCTGTGCGGAAGATGAGCGCCTTGCAGCCACTGTCAATGATTGCCTGCTCGCCATGTAGCTTTGTACGGCCATAGACGCCAAGCGGATTCAGCGGCATCTCCTCGGTACGGGGAGTATTGCCTTCACTGCCAAAGACATAGTCGGTCGATACATGGAACAATGTTCCACCAACCTCCTTCATTGCTGCAGCAAGGTTTGCCACAGCTGTGGCATTTATCATTTCGGCTGTAGCCTCGTCACTCTCGGCCTTGTCAACATTGGTATATGCAGCACAGTTCACTATCACATCAATGGCATAGTTCTTTGCCACGTACATCACGGCATCGGCATTGGTGATATCGAGCTCTGCAACATCGGTAAAGATGTAGTTATTGGGAGAAACGGCACCCAAACGGCGCATCTCATTTCCCAACTGACCATTTGCACCTGTTACAAGTATATTCATATATCAATATAGCTTTTCGTTATAATCAAAAAGGAAATCGGCATTGGCAAGATCTTTGTTCAGCCTGTCTTTTTCGGAGAGCAGGACCTTATCGGCCGGTATCTTCCAGTCAATGGCAAGTTGCGGGTCATTCCATGCCACGGCGCCCTCGCTCTCCTTATTATAGAAGTTGTCGCACTTGTACTGGAAGACTGCTTCGGGGGTGAGTACCGCAAAGCCATGGGCAAAACCGCGCGGAACGAAGAACTGGCGATGATTATCCTCGGAGAGTTCAACTGCCACATACTTTCCGAATGTAGGCGAACCCTTGCGTATGTCCACAGCCACATCGAGCACTGCACCCTTTATGCAACGCACCAACTTGCTCTGGCAATATGGTGGTTTCTGGAAATGGAGTCCACGCAACACGCCGTATGACGATTTGGACTGATTGTCCTGCACGAATGTAGTACGGCACACCTTCTCCTCGAATTCACGCTGCGAGAAAGACTCATAGAAATAACCTCTCTCATCCTTGAAAATGCGCGGTTCAATGATTACCACGCCCTCTATCTCTGTCTTTATTACTTCCATTATTGTCAATCAATGTTTGCCACGGAATGTTCTACATCGGTAATGACCTTGAGCAGGTACTGTCCATACTGGTTCTTTATCATAGGTTGTGCAATCTCACGTAAACGGTCGGCGGTAATCCAACCTTTACGGTAGGCAATACCCTCAAGACACGCAATCTTCAACCCCTGACGCTTTTCAATAACCTCAACGAATATAGATGCTTCGGCCAATGAATCATGTGTGCCGGTATCGAGCCATGCAAAGCCACGGGGCAGGGTCTGCACCTTCAGCTCGCCATCGGAAAGGAACTGCTGGTTCACCGTCGTAATCTCAAGCTCACCGCGTGCCGATGGCTTGATGTTCTTTGCAACCTCAACTACCTTGTTGGGATAGAAGTAGAGGCCTACAACGGCATAGTTGGACTTGGGAACAGCAGGCTTCTCCTCAATGGAAAGGCAGTTACCCTCCTTGTCAAACTCGGCCACACCGTAACGCTCGGGGTCATTGACCCAATAGCCAAAGACGGTTGCCTTGTTATTCTCCTCGGCATTCGCCACTGCCTCCTTCAGCATTCTGGTAAAGTCGGCTCCGTGGAAAATGTTGTCACCAAGCACAAGGCATGCCGAATCGTTGCCTATAAACTCCTCGCCAATGATGAATGCCTGCGCCAAGCCATCGGGTGACGGTTGCTCGGCATACTCAAATCGCACGCCATAGTCACTGCCATCGCCAAGCAAGCGCTTGAAACCGGGCAAATCCTGTGGAGTTGAAATTATGAGAATCTCCCTTATCCCGGCAAGCATAAGCACCGAAATGGGATAATAAATCATGGGTTTGTCATAGATGGGCAACATCTGCTTGCTTACACCCTTTGTTATGGGATAGAGACGGGTTCCCGAACCACCAGCAAGAACAATTCCTTTCATAAAATATCCTTAAAACATTACAATCTATAATCAAACAGGTCTGCGCGCAGTTTGTTGCAGCGCGCAGAGCTGTTTCTGTAATTACTCTTTAATAAGTTCAAACTCGGCACCCGAAGCAAAGTCCTGGCCATTCTGTGAACTTGTAGCTGTGAAGCGTACAAAACGAGCCTTCACTGGAGACTTGAAGAGCACAGTCTGCTTGTCGGCGCTATATGGGAATTCGCCCTCAGCAACAGGGTCGCTCCAGTTCTTTCCGTCGGCGCTTATCTGAATCTTATAACCCTTCACGTTACCGTTGTTACCGCCATCCTGGCGAGGCATGTACTTGAAGCCCTTGATTGTAACCTCTTCGTTTGCATCGAAGTCAATCCAGTGAGGATAGTTGGCAACGGTTACAGAGTACATTGTGTGCCACATTGTCGATGGATCACCGTCGAGCATCTTCTCGGCACCTGAACCCGGCTCAAGGCTTGAGCAGAAGGCAACAGTTACAGGGATTGAAGTAACAGCCTCGTAAGAATATGTTGCAGCGAGCTTTGGAGTAGCTTTCTCCCATACGGTGATTGTACCACCCTTGCTCATGTCAACAGGAGCTGTGTAAAGAGTCTTCTTGCCGTTCTTGCCTACCTTGTAGTAGATCTCGGCACCGGCCTTAGCACAAGACATTGTAACAATACCGCGCATATCGCGCTTGAGAACCACTGGGATAACACCCGAAGCAGCCACATTTGCAATCTGCTCATAGTTGTCGCCGGCCTTTACAGGACGCATGATGAATGCAACAGTGTTGTCACCTGATTTAACGAGGTCGTGCTCCAATGGACCACCCTGGCCACAGCTGTTACCGCCAAGACCGTTAACCTTTGCATCGAGGTGCAACCATGTACCCGATGATGCAGGCAACTGATATGGGTGCGCAGCCTCGGTGAGCTCAACATCGTTCCAAGGCAATGCTGTAGTTGAGAGAGCACCTGTAGAAACGAACATCACACCATTACCCGCAGCGTTTGTCAATGCAGCCCAACGTACCTCCTCGCGGTTTGCCATATCCTGTGGCTTGGGGAAGTGTACGAACTGGTCTGCTACAGTGCTCTTGTACTGCTGGATGAACGCACCTGTACGACGGTCGTTATAGTTATTCCATGGACCACGGCCATAGTATGTATACTGGTCGAGGCTCTTTGGCAACTGCATCAGATAACCTACACGTGCAAGCGCAACCGCTGCATCGCTGCCTGTTACAGAACTGTTGAGCTCGATAGAACCATCGGGATAGATTGTCCAGATTCTGTTAGAGACGAAGTGGAACTCGTTCTCGCCGAACTCACGTGCATCGCTCTGCAGTGTAAAACTGTTGTCCTCGTTCTTCACGCGACGACCGGGATGCTTTGCCTGTGAGCGTACAATGTACTGGAGCACTATTGTACCGTCGGCATTCTTCTGTGACACGAATGATGTAACCTCATCCTCAAGGTTGTACAAACCAAGAGCGAACCAGCGGTTCCAAGCCCAGATGTCATTGTCAACAGGAGCACGGTAGCCACTGAGAGTCATTGAACTACCCTTCTCGAACACGGTCTCGTCGCCATATACAACGCTCTCGAATACACCGGTCTTGTTGTTGAATACAACAGTGAAACCGTCACCGGCGATAGTAGTTGTAGCGTTAGCCTTGTCCTCGGTCATCTTAAGCTTCACGTCGCTCTTTGCAACATCGGCAAGGAGAGCCGCCTTCACAGCATCCTGCAACTTCAACTGCTCCTCCATCTGCGCATAGCCCTTCTTTGCCCAAGGCATATCCTTCTTGAGCAGGAACTGCACCTTGACGAAGTACTCCTTGTCGGCAGCAAAGTTCGCATTATTGAACTTGAGCTTGAATGTCTTTGCAGTGCGTGGAGCAATCTTCATGTCGGGCATGAAGTAAGAATCGATCTGCTTACCGTCCTCCCAGAGAGAAACCTTCACGTCAAGGTCGCACAGGCAGTTGAAATAACGCTTGTTGAAGATTTCAACCTCGCCGTTTTCAAGCATCTTCACACCAACGTTCTGATAAACCTTCTTCACCTCATAATAAAGTGGTTTTGGAGAGTGGTCGGGGAACACGACACCGTTCATACAGAAAGTATGGTCGTTAGGACGGTCACCGAAGTCACCACCATAAGCCATATACTTGTCACCTGTCTTTGGATCAACATTCCAGAAAGCCTGGTCGGCCCAGTCCCAGATAGCACCACCGATAAAGAAGTTGGTGCTCTCCATTGCCTCCCAATAGTCAATGAGGTTACCACCGGCATTACCCATCGAGTGAGCATACTCAGATATGTGGAAAGGATATACAATATTCATCTTACCCTTAACAGCCTCGCGTGTCCAACCGATTGAAGGATACTGGTTAGAACCCATATCCACGATATAGTTATTGCGTTCATACTGTACAGGACGTGAAGCATCGAACTTCTTCAAAGCCTCATAAGCCTTAACGAAGTTGTCACCGGGGCCGGCCTCGTTACCGAGCGACCAGATGCAGACAGCAGGGCTGTTGATTGTAGCGTGCGCCATCTCCATCACACGTGCCACGTGAGCATTTGTAAACTCGGGAACGTGAGAGAGCGACTCCTTACCATAGTAGTACTCGTGGCTCTCGATGTTAGCCTCGTCCTCAAGGTAGATACCATACTTGTCGCAGAGATAGTACCAGTATGGAGCATCGGGATAGTGCGCGTTACGCACGTGGTTGATGTTACCCTGGAGCATGAGCATAACCTCTTTTTCCATCTGCTCGCGTGTAAGAGCGTGACCTCTCTCAAGGTTGCTCTCATGACGGTTCACACCCTTCATCTTGATGGGCTTGCCGTTCAGGTAGTAGTAGCGACCAGCCAAACCGAACTCATCGTCCTCGGCCTTTGTATCGCGGATTTCTACCTCGCGGAAACCGAAGTATGCCGATGCTATCTCCACGGCATTACCCTTCTTGTCGAGCAAAGAGACAACCAATGTATAACGGTTAGGTTCCTCGGCACTCCACTTTGCAGGGGCAGATACAGGGATATCAAGTTTCAAAGTCTTTGTCTTGCCGGCAATGAGTTCATCAAGCGCAACAACCTTTGATGCACCCTCAACAATCTCGTTCTCATCGCTGTAGAGGGCATTCTTGTAAAGTTGAGCCTTAACCTGATATTTCTTAGCCTTCTTTGCTGTGAGGTTACGCACGTCAACCTCAATGTTTGCTACAGCATCCTTGTACTGCGCGTCGAGGTCGGTACGTACGCGGATATCGCGTAATTCGACAGGGTTTGTTGCAGTCAAAGAGACTGTGCGGAAAATACCGGGCAGACGGAACATATCCTGCGCCTCAAGGAAAGAGGCATCGCTGTTACGGTAAACCTCAACAGCCACAACGTTCTCACCCTCTACCAGATACTTTGTAATGTTGAAAGCCGCCAAGTTACGTGAGTTCTTCGAGAAGCCTACATACTTGCCGTTGATCCAGAGATAGAAGAAAGGATCGACACCGTCGAAGTTGATATAAATCTCACGGCCATCCCAGTTTTCGGGGACAGTAAATGTACGGCGATAAGAACCCACCTCGTTACGGTACTTGTATGTAGTATGGTGCTGAGCAGGTTCACGCATCACACCACCCTTCCAGTCGCCTACGGCAACCTGATGTTTGAAGATGACAGGCTGGTTAACATAGATTGGAGTACCATACTTCTGTGAGCCATCGGCCTGCAGGCCATAGACGTTCCAGTTCATAGGAACCTGAACCTTATCCCAAGCCGACACGTCGTAATCGGTCTTGAAGAAATCGACAGGACGCTCCCAAGGATTTGCCACCCAGTTGAAGCTCCATGTACCATCGAGCGACATGTAGTACTCGCTGTTCTCGGGCAACACCTTACGTGCCGCCTCCTCGCTGTCAAAAGTAAAGAACCAAGCCTTTGGCTGCTCCTTGTTGAGAGCAAGTTCCTCGGGCGACTCCCACTCGACAAGGCCTGCAGCCTGTCCCTTCTCATAGCCATAACCACGAGGAGCCTCTACGTCACCGTAAGCAAACCCCTTCAGGTTCTGTGCTGTAGCAGTCATTGACAGCGAAAAAGCTGCCAACAGTGCCATAACGAATTGTTTTTTCATAAAATAGTTATTTATAATTAGTACTAATTTTGCTCACACGCAACGCGCATACGCGCAAAATTTTTGTAAAGTTAACACATATTTCGTAACATACAAAATAAATAAAGCACATAAGTTCATTTTAAACCTCAAGCACCAGGTCTTCCCGCATACAGTGCACATACCCGCAAATAGAAACAAAGTAATTTTTATTTACAAATATCAATATCGCACAGAAAACGCAGGGACATAAAAAATGAGACCTGCGTCACAGGTCTCATTTTCATCTTTGATGCTGAAGGAATTACTTAGCAGCCTCAAGAGAAGCCTTGCGGAAAGCCTTCATTGCCTTCTCGAGCTCCAAAGAAGCCTTGCGTGCACGTGTACCGGCAGCCTTATTACCCTTCTCAGCCTGAGCTGTTGCATCAGCTGCAAATGCAGCATAAACCTCTTCAATCTTTGCGATAAGTTCTTTCATAATACTTTCTGTTATTTAAGTTAACGATGCACAAAGATAACAAAATTTGGAATAACAAGGCATAAATATGATTTTTTTTGTTTTTTTTGGCAAAAAAACTACTCTTTACTGCAAAAACCC
This sequence comes from Bacteroidaceae bacterium, assembly GCA_045644005.1. Taxonomy (GTDB): domain Bacteria; phylum Bacteroidota; class Bacteroidia; order Bacteroidales; family Bacteroidaceae; genus HGM04593. The sequence goes on from JAZRGF010000038.1 coordinate 14,921, forward strand.
GCGCCAGAGCAATGTAAAAAGGACTTTTCCGCCAAACAAAAAACAGACAAAAGGACAGCTACAAGAAGAATTTCCACATTTGCCGTACCACAGCGCACCAACTCCACCAAGAAGAGAACAAAACCGCCCATGGCGCCATCTGCAACATTATTATATATAAGAACACTACACCGGCAAGCATAACAGAAGAGAAGCGAAACACATTGAGACAGACACACGGAACAGGCACCAAACAACGCCACCACAACACCCCATTAAAGGAAAAACAGCAGACAGAAGACCACAAAGACAAAGCACACACCGGCATACACCGCCAGCAAAAACATTATTGAGTAAAATTTCATTACAAAAAGAAGTAACAACAACAAACACACACCTCTTTACATTGAGAAATAAAAGAAAAAAGAGACATCATATGAATTAATTTTGTATTTTTGCAAAGAATACGCGCACACAAGCGCAACAACCATTTAAATGCCCATGAAAACAACAGATAAGACCTTAAAGAAAAGGAATCAGACCAACATTTTCAGCATCAATGAATTGCTTTACGCAATGCTGTCAAAATGGTATCTGTTCATAATTACCACAGCCATCACAATAGGTTACTCTATTTACAACACAGCAAGAATAGAGCCCTTATATACCCGTCACACACAAATCCTCATCAAGTCAACACAAAAAGGAACCAGCCTCGAAGAGCAGATGGAGACATTTGCAAACATGGGATTCCGCTCTTCCACAAGCACATACAACGAGATATACACCTTCAAGGCCCCAGAAACGACAACAGAAACTGCGCGCAGGCTTAAGTTATACATCGAGTACGCCCAAGAAGGCAATTTCCACCCAATAACACTTTACGGAAGCACTGTACCTGTATATGCCGACTTCTGCGACCTGGACATACAGGAGACTGCAGGCTTTGACATCAGCATAAACCCGGACAGCACATTCACAATCTGTAATATCACCGGGAACTTGATAACCGACCAGCACACCATAGAAGGAAAACTCTCCAACGACTCCTTGACATTCGTAGCAACCCCTGTAGGCACAATATCGTTAAGCCCGAACCCCGAGTACAAGATAATCAAGACCATCACATATTCGGTAAGGCACATAGGACTCAACAACTCCATATACAAGCACATCAACAAGCTGTCCTACACAACAAGCGAAAGCAACAGCAATTCCATATCAATATCAACCAACGACCAATCAATTGAAAGAGCCGATGACATATTGAGAACAATTGTTGAGGTATACAACGAGAACTGGACAAAAGACAAGAACAAGGCCGCAAAAGAGACCAAGTCATTCATTGACACAAGACTGGAATACGTAAGCAACGAGCTCTCCAAAATAGAGAGCGATATATCTTCATTCAAGAGCGACAACCTGTTGCCCGATATTGAAGCACAGTCCGAAATACAGCTGACAAAAGAACGCGAACTGCAGAAACAGCATGTGGCAACCAAAAAAGAACTTGAGAAAAGCGAATACTTCCTCAAGACACTGAAAGAAAGTTCAAAGGAACACACATTGCTGCCTTTGAACTCAGGGGTAAACAACAGCAACATCAACACCCTGATAGCCAAGTTCAACACAATGATGATTGAGCGCAACAACCTCGCCAGCAAAAGCAGCGAGGACAACCCCGCCGTAAAAGACATAGACCTTACACTCTCATCACTGCGCAACGCCATCATATCGTCAACACGCACACACATAAAGGGCATAACAACAAAATTGGAATCCATTGACAAGGAGTGGAAGACCTTGCAGGGCGAAATCGCCAAGAACCCCACACACACGACATTCCTTGCCAGCGCAGAGAGAGAGCAGAGTGTAAAGGAGAAGATATATCTTTTCCTGCTACAGAAGCGAGAGGAGAACCAGCTGTCGCAAGAGTTCACCCCCAGCAGAACCCGCATACTCACCCCCCCATCGGGCAACTACACCCCCATAGCGCCGCAAAAAACACGAACAATCTTTTTTGCAGCAGTAATAGGCATGCTCATACCGGCAGCATTGATAAGCCTTGTAGAAATCTCAAACACAAAGGTCAGGGGACGTAAAGACCTTGACAGCCTGAACACCCCAATAATTGGCGAGATTCCACACGACAACAAAAAACATGACAAGAAGAGGGCGTGCGTTGTAAAGGAGGGCTCACGCAATGCCATTAATGAAGCATTCCGTGTCCTGAGAACGAACATTGAATTCATCACCCGCGACCAGAAGAAGAATATAATAATATTCACTTCGTTCAACCCCGGTAGCGGAAAGACATTCTGTATCCTGAACACCGCAATGGCACTTGCCATTAAAGGCGTCAAGGTTTTGGTTATTGATGGCGACATGCGCCATGCATCATTGTCAAACTACACCGATGAAAGCGAGATAGGCCTCAGCAATTACCTTGCCAAAGAGACAAACTCCATAAGCGACATCATTGTTAAAGACAAGGAACACCCATGACTGCACATCATTCCAACGGGAACCATTGCGCCTAACCCCACGGAGTTGCTAGAGTCGGAGCGTTTTTCAAGCCTGCTCAAGGAAGTGGAAGACGAATACAGATACATTTTAATTGACTGCCCGCCCGTAGACATCGTTGCAGACACGCACATCATAGAAAAATATGCCACAAACAGCATATTCCTCATACGTTGTGGGCTGATGGAGCGTTCAATGCTCGGAGAGGTAGAAAACCTTTATACCGAAAAGAAGCTGAACAACATGTCTATTATCCTGAACGGCATAGACATGAAGGCCGGAAGATATGGCTACAAATACGGCTACAACAGTGGCGGCAGCTACTCATACGGCCCAAAGAAGAAATAACCGGTTCACAACAGACAACACCCAAGCGCCTTCAATTTTAAGGCGCTTGTTTTTTTCAATAATTGCATACCTATTGACCCGCACCTTTCAAAAACCATCACCGATACCATATCGGCCATTCATTAACGCAAAAAATTAAGGCAATAATATAGATGTTGGCCCAAAACTCATCCCCCTCATTGATATCATATCGACCATACCTTAATATAATAATCAAAGAGGTTCTCGATGAGCGATAGCGAACTAACAGAACATAAGAAAGTTGTGATTGCACGGGGTTAAACATGAAGACATCTTCAATGTTTTACAACGGGCATAAACAACACGCCCATGGCGAATCCCAAACACGTTTATAACCCCTCGTTGCTTCACCCAGCCGGGATGACATTGACTGAAACTGAAACAAAAAAAGGCGAATGTTTTCACATTCGCCTTATGGGTGGGTAAGCTACCTACATCGCGCCGCTACAACCTACTACCTTTGCTGCGGTCAAGCCCTGGAGGATTCGCAGGGAGCTGGCCGTATAGGACTTACCCATATACTT
>JAZRGF010000039.1:0-3493 GCA_045644005.1 Bacteroidaceae bacterium
TCTGCTCATCCCCGATATGGCATTGACCGCAGCCGAGTACTTTGCTGTAGAGAAGAACCAGAAGGTGCTTGTTCTGCTCACCGACATGACAATGTATGCCGATGCGCTCTCAATCGTGTCGAACCGTATGGACCAGATTCCTTCAAAGGACTCAATGCCCGGTTCACTCTATTCGGACCTCGCAAAGATTTACGAGAAGGCTGTGCAGTTCCCCGCCGGCGGTTCAATCACCATCATTGCGGTGACAACCCTCTCCGGTGGCGACATCACACATGCTGTGCCCGATAACACCGGTTACATCACCGAGGGTCAGTTGTTCCTCCGTCGCGACAGCGATATCGGTAAGGTTGTGGTTGACCCATTCCGTTCACTTTCACGTCTGAAGCAGCTCGTTGCCGGCAAGAAGACACGTAAGGATCACCCACAGGTGATGAATGCAGCCGTGCGTCTCTATGCCGATGCTGCCAATGCAAAGACAAAGATGGAGAACGGTTTCGACCTCACCGACTACGACAAGCGTACACTCTCGTTTGCCAAGGAGTACTCGGACAAGCTCCTTGCTATCGACGTGAACCTCAATACAACCGAGATGCTTGATGTTACATGGGGCCTGTTCTCACGTTACTTCAAGCCCGAGGAGGTTAACATCCGTCAGGAATTTGTCGACACATATTGGAAAAAATAAGATAATGATATAATCGTTTATGTCATTCTGAACGTATGTGAAGAATCTTAATGACAGAGATACTTCGTTTCACTCAGTATGACAAAGGACTATATCGTTACAAAAAATGAGAATTTAGGAAATGATAGCATTTCAATATAATAAAACATCACTTCAGCAACTCGAAAAGCAACTGAAGATGCGTGTCAGGACTCTCCCCATCATCAAGAGCAAGGAGAGCGCCCTGCGCATTGAGGTGAAGAAGTGCAAGGCCGAGATGGAACTGCACGACGAGGAGTATGCTGCCCAGCTCGAGCAGTACCGCGCGCTCTTTGCGCTGTGGAACGAGTTCGACCCCTCACTTGTACGCACAGGTGAACTGTTGATAGGGCAGCAGAAGGTGGCGGGTGTCAAGGTGCCGGTGTTGGAGAACGCCAGCTTTGTCATCGGTCGCTACAGCCTCTTCAACTCGCCCAAGTGGTTTGCCGACGGTATCGAGCTGCTCAAGGATATGGCAATGACGGCAATACGCCGCGAATTGCTCAACCGCAAGCTGGTGTTGCTTGAACATGCACGAAAGAAAACCACCCAAAAGGTGAACCTCTTTGAGAAGGTGCAGATTCCGGGCTACCAGGATGCAATCAGAAAGATCAAACGATTTATGGAAGACGAGGAGAACCTGTCAAAATCTTCACAGAAGATCTTGAAGTCCTTGTTGGAGCAAAGAGAGGAGGTGACAGCATGATTACGAAAATGAAAAAACTGGCACTGCTTGTATATCACAAGGAGTATGCTGCCTTTCTTGAGAAACTTCGCGAGGTTGGTGTGGTTCACATACAGGAGCGCGAAAGCGGTAACATGGAGAACCCCGAGATGGAGCAGAAGATGGCTGTCGCAGCCCGCTATGCACGAATAGTAAAGCGTCTTGAGGCTTGCGCCCCCGAGGTGCTGGAGCCTGCCGCTTGCCCATCAACCGCAGCTGCAATAATGGATAAGGTGGAGACACTTGTTGCAGACATCGAACAGCACAGGACACTGCAACAGGTGCTCGACAAGGATATCGCAAGCCTTGAACCATGGGGTAATTTTGATTATTCTAATGTAGAGAAACTGCGCGAGGCGGGTTATGAACTTGGTTTCTACGTGACATCGGCAAAGAGCTACATGAGCGAGTGGGAGAGTGACTACAACGCAATCCTTGTTGCCGAGAAACAGTCACGCAAGTACTTTGTGACAGTCACTCCGCAGGGAGCAACAATTGATATTGATGCCGAGCCTGCAAAGTTGCCCACAACTTCGCTCACCGCTTTGGAGAACGAACTTGCAACGGTAAACGCGCGTATAAGTGAGTTCGAGAAGGAGCTTGCACAGTTGGCGCAGAACGGCTTGAACACCGTTAAGGCAGCCCAGGAGTTGCAGAAACGTGATATTGAGTTTACCAAGGTTATGCTTGGCGGTGAAAAGGTGTCGGGCGACAAACTTGTCTTGCTCGAGGGTTGGGTGCCCGAGGAGTCTGTCGACTCTCTCAAGGCTATGCTCGATGCCAGCGGTGCTTTCTATGAACTGCGTGCGGCACGTCGTGGCGACAATGTCCCTGTCAAGCTCAAAAACAACGCCTTTACCCGCATGTACGAGGTGCTCACCAAGATGTATGGTATGCCAAGCGGAACCGATTTTGACCCCACACCAATTGTGGCGCCATTTTTCTCGCTCTTCTTCGCATTCTGTATGGGCGATGCCGGTTACGGTCTGCTCATGGTGTTGCTTGGCTTCCTCTTCAAGAAGAAACTCGGCAAGAACATGGCGGGAATGATGAACCTTGTAATCACACTCGGTATATTCACAACCGTTATGGGTGCATTGCTCGGTACATTCTTCGGTATGAGCCTGCTTGAGTTCACCGGCATACCACAGAGTATAAGGAATTTCATCATTGCCGGTGATGTGGAGATAATGGGCGCTACATACGACAAGCAGATGTTACTTGCGCTTGGAATTGGTGTAGTCCATATTTCAATAGCAATGACAGTGAAGGCTATCAACAGCACGGTGTTCTTCGGCTTCAAGGAGTCCTTGAGCGCATGGGGATGGTGGCTGGTTGTCGTTGGCGGTGTCATTGTGGGCACGCTCACATTCCTCAGCGTCATACCTGCGGGAATCTCAAAGTGGGTGTTCATTGCCGTTGGTGGTGTGGGAGCGTTGGGAATTTATGTCCTCAACAACCTCCGTCGCAACATCCTGGTGAACATTGGTGCCGGCTTGTGGGATACATACAACATGGCGTCGGGTCTGCTTGGTGATATCCTCTCATACATCCGTCTCTTTGCCCTTGGCCTTGCCGGCGGTATGTTGGGAGCTACCTTCAACAGCCTTGCAATGATGGTTGTCGAGGGTCAGGAAGGCATTGGCGCGGTGTTCGGATGGATAGGCTTCGGCCTCATAATCCTTGTAGGCCACACACTCAACATTGCAATGTCATGCGTCAGTGCCTTTGTACACCCGTTGCGTCTTACATTCGTGGAGTATTTCAAGAATGCAGGCTACGAGGGTAAAGGCGAAGAGTACAAACCATTCAAGAACGAATAAACTTTATACCCCTCCGTCCTACGGACACCTCCCCTAAGGCAGGGGAGGAATATGAAAAGAAAAAATTTTTTATATTGTCCCCCTGTGTTAGGGGGACGAGAGGCAGAGCCTCGGAGGGGGTTAAAAATGAAAACAAAAATTATAAATATTAAAAACTAAACATTATGGAACTTTTATTAGGTTATTTGGGAATGGGTCTCATGTTGGGACTCGCAGGTATTGGTAGTAGTATCGGTACAACAA
>JAZRGF010000040.1:0-12742 GCA_045644005.1 Bacteroidaceae bacterium
ATTGCTGTTTTAGAAATTATATACAAAGCCAATGGAAGCAAACGCACCAATGGCATCAAATCCACCTACATCAAGCGAAAAATTACCGCTGCATTGAATTGTCCAATTATATGCAACACGCCACTCCATTCCCATTCCACACTTTAAATTAAATGCGCCTGTAGAATAAGTTTTTGTTATATCAAGAGTTTCCGCTATTGAACATCCTAGTGCAACAGAAAGATATGGCCGGAATTTCTTTATCTGGCAAAGAAAAAAATCGGTTTGCAGATAAGGGTTGACGTAATAACTAAAAGGGTCGACGTAATTATCGTAGTAAATATTGTTACATCCCAATGTAAGCGATGGCACTAATCTTATGTTGTCATGAATATAATATTGATATTTAAGCGTTGTGATTGGATATATTGTGGAATGTTTATCCTCCATTATACCGAAATTTAAAGACAAGCCCACTCCCTGCATTCCTTTTTGGGCATAGGCACCAAAAGAGAGTGTTACCAACATAAGTGTAAAAATAAACTTTTTCATATCTGTGTTTTATTTTGTAATTTTTATTATCCTTTCAATGACTTGCATACTATCGTCCTTGCTTCTCATTGAAGCGGCCCATTTAAGGAATTTCTCCAGTTCGGCAACAGGCAGTTCGCCGCTGCACTCCTCGGCATTGTAGGCCGAGACAAATGGTTTTCTTGAGAAGAGTATATATACCCTGTTAATCTCTATCTCCATGTCGGCCTCAAGTGTATACTCCTCAACGGTGTTCAAATCGGCACTTGGACAATCCTTGCTCGAGAAGAGCAGATACTCTCTCTTTCCTTTTACGCTGTAGCTGTCGCCACTTATTCCCCTGTAGGGCAACAGACGGTAGACCATGTCGTCATCATCGAGAAGATAGACTGCAATATAGCCATCGACAGGTGACTTGAACAGCAGATACATATCGTCGCCGCTCTTGAACTCGTCGCTCTCAAACTTGCGGCTTTTGCCGTTGCGCAGTATGGCAGCATCCAGTTCAACGCCTGCTCCACTGATTTCCCTTGCACGTCCCTTAACACTGCACTTGACAACAAGAAAACCTTGCTCATAGGTTATATCATAGTGTGGCCCTGCTGTTGTCTCCATCCACTCGCCTTTGACATCGTTACCGCCAATGGAAAACATATCGATAGAGGACTCTTTCTCGCCGTTCTTGGCAATGAGAGTGCTGGAACTATATACCGTTGTGCCGAACTCATCGGCCAAGGCCTGTATCTTGGCTCTCTCAAAAGCTATACTCTTGGCTTCGTTTATTGAAACATTCTCCTGGGCATAGTATATATATGTCGCCGAGACGGTTTTTGTCTTTTGTGCATGCACGACAAATGGAATTGACAGCAATAGAACGGTGATGAACCGCAGGATGTATCTGTTTGGGTGCATAGTGTTTTTTGTGCTTGGTTGGTACAAAAATAGTAAAAAATTGTTAATATCAGTAAAGCGGTATGTAGTTTAAAAATTTCCACATTTGTATATTAAAGCAATTTTTAACAAAAAGTAACCATTAAATAACAAGGAAAATGGCTCAGTAGAAATTTAGTGTGGATAAGCATATAAATTAAAAATTATGGAAGTAAGATATTGAGGAATGGTCGCAAAAAACAGTGTCGGTATCGCTTTCGCTCACCATTACATTTCACGGCAGTCTCCAACCTTAATTGTTCACTTTAATTTTTCTTCAAGTCTTTCTATACGTGCTTTTTGTCGCTCAAAAAGCACCAAAAACGCCCGGCACCGGCAAAATCAGTCATAACAGCCTTTTGCTCGCGAGTCGCAAGCGACATCCCTCGGTCGGCTGTTATTTGCCACAAACAGCTCTTCGTCCAAGCATCGGGGACAAAACAACTCGCTTCTCACGCAATAACAGCATCGCGTATATGCACCGCTCAAACAAATTTTGTCCTGTTTCCTCTGCTTGCACGGCTGTTCGCTGTGATTTTGATGGTGCCGGTTTAAAAATATTACCATTGTACGCACTATAATACATAGGGTACATCAATGAATCTTCTTCGCAAAGGTAATTCCCCGCCAAGGGCGGAAAGTTACGTGTAAGCGAGCGAAAGCAATTTCAAAGAAGTTAAAATGGCTGTTAACTCAATACATCAATAAGCTATATCCCAAACTTAAAGCAAACCGGATTATCCACACCTTTTTTCTACTGAGCCAGGAAAAATATAATAAGGAGTGCAATAAACAGCAATATGGCGACAATTGTCGCCATATTGCTGTTTATATATTACTAATCAGTCCTTTTTCAGTCCAGCCTGCTCATTCTCTCTCTCATCACCTTCTCGGCACCAAGGATAATATCCTCGACAATAGCCGCTGCCGGCTCCACCTGCTTTATGAGGCCTGCACACTCGCCTGCCATGTAGCTGCCATCGTCATCGCCCTCCTTCACAGCCTTGCGCAGAGCGCCGCCACCGAATGCGAGCAACTCCTCGGGGGTTACGTTGGGGTCGGCCTCCATCTTGGCAAAGTTACGTGAGAACGGAGTCTTCAACGAACGGACAGGGTGACCCTGGGTCTTTCCTGTGATGATGGTGGAGATATCGGTAGCACCTACAAGTTTCTCCTTGTAGTTCTCGTGCGCTGTACACTCTGTTGCTGTAATGAAACGTGTACCCACCTGCACAGCATCGGCACCGAGCATGAACGCTGCGGCAGCGCCGCGGCCGTCACATATACCGCCGGCTGCAATGACCGGAATGTCGACTGCATCCACAATCTGTGGGATGAGCGGCATGGTATGTAGCTCACCCACGTGGCCACCAGACTCGGCACCCTCGGCAACAACGGCATCAACACCGGCAGCCTGCATCTTAACGGCATGGGCTACACAAGCAATTACAGGAATTACCTTTATACCATTCTCCTTCCACATGGGCAGATACTTTGCAGGAGAACCGGCGCCGGTAGTAACAACCTTCACACCCTCCTCTACAATCATTGCAGCAATCTCAGCAGCATTGGGAGCCTGCAGCATGATGTTCACTCCGAATGGCTTATCGGTCAAAGTCTTGCACTTGCGTATCTCGTTACGCACTGCCTCGGTGCTCTCATTGATGGCAGTGATAAGACCCAGACCACCCGCATTTGAAACAGCAGCAGCAAGCTCGGCGTCGGCCACCCAGGCCATACCTCCCTGGAAAATGGGATACTTTATCCCAAGAATATCACATATTCTACTCTTGATCATATTATATGTATTTTATTTATTATGGTACAAATGTACAACTATTCGGGTTAAAGACACAGCCTATCCATGGATTTTAACAGCGAAGAGGGATAATTTGTCCACATAGTGCAATAAAAGCCACGAGCTGCAGTCAATCGCCAATAGCCTCGAGGTGGCGGAAACGGTTAACAAACTTCTTCAAACGTTTTCTGGTAGTGATATCGGGGTGATAGTCTACCTTGCGCTTTCTGCGGGTCAATGCTACACAGGCCTTTACGATGAATGCCGATACAAGAACTCCAATTATTATAATCCAGATAGTCATAATAACAGGCTTTAAGGTTAACACTCTGTGGTTGACAGGTGCAATATAGCAAAAAGTTTTTAAAAAAAAGAATTCATTGAAAACTACTTGACAAAAAGATATTTTTAATTTTATTAAATGAATGTTAAAATGAAATGATTTTAAAAATATCGCTATTTTTTATTGCTTTTTGTTATGGTTTTTTGTTTTACTTTTCCTACTTTTGTAAAGTATTCTTGTTGATAACAAAAATCCTTTAACATATATGATTCAAACTGTTGTTAAGCGCGACGGACGCATCGTCGGCTTTAATCAAGAAAAGATTGTATCGGCCATACGTATGGCCATGATGCACACCGAAAAGGGTGAGGACATGTCGCTGATAAGTCAGATTGCAGACCGCATCTCTTTCAAGGGTAATCCACAGATGACAGTGGAGGCCATTCAGGACATGGTTGAGATTGAGCTCATGAAGAGTAGCCGCAAGGACGTTGCCAAAAAGTATATAGCCTACCGCAAGCAGCGCAGTATTGCCCGCAATGCAAAGACAAAGGAGATTTTCCAGGAAATCATCAATATCTGCTCGAATGATGTAACCCGCGAGAATGCCAACATGAACGCCGATACACCGGCCGGAATGATGATGAAATTCTCGAGCGAGACAACCAAGCCTTTTGTTGACGACTTTCTGTTGAGCGAAGATGTTGTGGATACAGTGCGCAACAACTACCTGCACATACACGACAAAGACTACTACCCCACAAAGAGCCTTACCTGCTGCCAGCACCCGCTTGACAATATCCTGCTCAACGGATTCAATGCCGGCCATGGCGAGTCACGCCCTGCAAAGCGCATTGAGACGGCAAGTATCATAGCCTGCATAACAATGGAGACTGCGCAGAACGAGATGCACGGCGGACAGGCAATCCCTGCATTCGACTTCTACCTTGCACCATACGTACGCACAAGTTTCATCGAGGAAATCAAGGCTATCGAGGAGCTGACCGGCACAAACTACTCTCACCTTTATAACAAGGAGGTGGAAGACTACACAATACAGCCACTTGACTTCCTCAGTGGCGACGAGCGCATCATGCAGCACGCCATGAACAAGACTGTAGCACGTGTGCACCAAGCTATGGAGGCTTTCATCCACAACATGAACACCATCCATTCACGTGGTGGCAACCAGGTTGTATTCAGCTCAATCAACTATGGTACTGATACTTCGGCCGAAGGTCGTTGCATCATCCGTGAGTTGCTCAAGAGCACATACCGTGGTGTCGGTAACGGCGAGACAGCAATCTTCCCAATACAGATTTGGAAGAAGAAACGTGGTGTCAGCTACCTGCCAACCGACCGCAACTATGACCTATACCAGCTTGCCTGCAAGGTAACAGCACGTCGTTTCTTCCCTAACTTCCTGAACCTTGATGCTACATTCAATCAGCACGAGGAGTGGAGAGCCGATGATCCAAAGCGTTATATGCACGAGGTGGCTACAATGGGTTGCCGCACCCGCGTATTCGAGAACCGTTTCGGCCCCAAGACTTCCGTTGGTCGCGGAAACCTGTCGTTCTCTACTATCAACATTGTGCGTTTGGCCATTGAATGTATGGATATCGCCAACAAGGAAGAGAGAATTTCAATGTTCTTCGCAAAACTTGATGGCCTGCTCGACATTGCTGCACGCCAATTGCACGAGCGTATGGAGTTCCAAAAGAGCGCCTTCGCAAAGCAGTTCCCATTGCTCATGTCTTCACTCTGGGTGGGATGCGAAAAGCTGAAAGCCGACGATACAATTGCACCTGTCATCAACCAGGGCACATTGGGTATCGGCTTCATTGGTCTTGCCGAGTGTCTTGTTGCATTGGTTGGCAAGCATCACGGCGAGAGCGAGGAGGCACAGGAGCTTGGCGTGCGCATCGTAACTTATATGCGTGACCGTGCAAACGGCTTCTCCGAGCAGTACCAGCACAACTATAGCATCCTGGCAACACCAGCCGAGGGACTTTCGGGCCGCTTCACACGCGGCGACCGCAAAAAATTCGGTGTTCTGCCCGGTATCACCGACCGTGACTATTACACCAACAGCAACCACGTCCCTGTATACTACAAGTGCAGTGCACGTCACAAGGCCGAGGTTGAGGCACCTTACCATGCACTCACAGGCGGTGGTCACATCTTCTACGTTGAGATTGATGGCGATGCTACACATAATCCAGAGGCTATCATGAAGGTTGTTGATATGATGGACCAGTACAACATCGGTTATGGCTCGGTTAACCACAACCGCAACCGTTGCCTTGACTGTGGTTTCGAGGACTCCAGCAAAAACCTTGAGGAGTGCCCCAAATGTGGCAGCAAGAACATTGACAAACTGCAGCGCATCACAGGCTACCTTGTGGGAACAACAGACCGTTGGAACAAGGCGAAGCTTGCAGAGCTCAATGACCGCGTAATACACGAATAAGAACCGTTGTCACACCGGGCGGAACGAAGTATCTTGAACAGTTCCTTCACTCTATGCTCAAAGGTGACAAAATGAAATAAGAAAGACATGGCAACAATCTCCATTCTTGAGATAGTGGAAGATACAACAGTAGATGGACCGGGGTTTCGCACCTCGGTCTATTCTTCGGGTTGCCCACATCACTGCCCCGGGTGCCACAACCCACAGTCGTGGAACATTGACAGCGGCCACCCCGTTGAGATAGAGGAGATTCTTAAAGTAATACTCGATGACCCCTTTGCCGATGTAACCTTCACTGGCGGCGACCCCATGTTCCAGCCACAGGGCTTTACAGAGCTTGCCAAGGCCATAAAGCTACACAGCACAAAAAACATATGGTGCTACACGGGTTACCGCTTTGAAGAGCTGTTGCAGAACCCTGCACAGAAGGCTCTGCTTGAGCAGATAGATGTGCTTGTGGACGGACGTTTCATCGAGGCTCTAAAGAACGGGGAACTGCGTTTCCGAGGCAGCAGCAACCAAAGGATAATCAATGTACCGGCATCGCTTGAAAAAGGAGAAACGGTTGTTATGGATATATAAATGATAAAGGTTCACTTCAAATGAATGAAGTGAACCTTTATCATTTATCATCTTAAGCATATTTTAAAACTGTGCCTATTCTCTTTGAAAACATATTCAAGCCCAAAGCTATAGTAACCGGTTATTGACTTGACGAGCGCCAGTCCAAGGCCTGTAGAACCGTTTTTTCCACTGGTGTAGAAACGGTCGAAGAGCCTTGAATTGTCCAAAGCCTCATCGCCGTTATTTGAGACAGTGAGTTCACCACGCGAAAGTGTTATTTCAATAACCCCACCACCAGTGGAGTGCACGAATGCATTCTTTATGAGGTTGGTTACCATTGTGGTGGCAAGCATCTCATCCATCTGCACAACAAAGCGTTGCGGCATCTTCACATTACATACAAGCTCCTTCTCGGCAAAAATTTCATTGTAGACCTCGAACTCGTTTATAATTATAGGCACAATGTCAACATCGGCCTTGTCCAGGAAATGCCCGCTGTCAATCTTTGACAATAGCAGCAGTGTGCGGTTAAGGCGCACAAGGCGGTGAATAGATTGTCGCATCTTCGACAATTCACCAAGCTGTTCCTCTGTAAGCGTTGTATTGTCCATCATCCACTCAATGCGGTTGCCAAGCACAGCAAGCGGTGTCTGCAGTTCGTGCGATGCATTACCAATGAACTGTTTCTGTCGTTCAAGGTGATTCTCGGCACGCTCAATGGTCTCACGCGCTGCCTGAGTGAGCTTGCGGAACTCAACAACCGTCTCCTCATTGGGAAAACCTTCCATTCCACCACCGGGACGATAGCCGTCGAGCCACTTCAAAAGCGAGTACAGAGGCTTCATGCTTAATTTGAAAACAAGAACCGTTACAACAAGTATTATGCACAGCAGCACGGCATATATCGTTGCAATGTGTATAAGCAATGCCTTTATGATATCATCACGCTCGAATGTTGGGGTTGAGACCACAAGTTTGTATGCCGTTCCGTCGGTATCGTGGAATATCTTGGTCATGACACGCGCAGGCTCATCCTCTTGTTTCCAATGAAGATACACCTCACGGTCCTCGTATGTTTCGGAATCGTCATAATACACGGTCGCTGGCAACAGCTCAACCGAATATGTATTGTTGCTGCCATCACCGGGAGTAGGCAACTCATCACCACTAACCACACGACGTGCTATCATCTCGGCATAATCGTCGAGACTGTCGTCAGTCTCGTCATTTACCTGGTGCACCATTGTAAAGTAAAAGAGTATTGCCCATATGAGCAGCACAGGCATAATGACCAGCGCGAGGCGGAGAGTTACCTTGTGTATAAGTTTCATAAATCAATCGGTCTCTGTGAATTTATATCCGAAGCCGTATACAGCCTTGATATTCTGCGAAGCACCGGCATCGGCAAGTTTCTTACGCAGGTTTTTTATCTGTGCATAGACGAACTGGAAATTGTCGACCATATCAATGTGGTCGCCCCAAACAGACTCGGCAAGCACAGCCTTGTCAATTATGTGGTTGGGACGTTGCATGAAGTAGAGCAATATGTCGAACTCCTTCTTCAACAGCGTCACAGGATTGCCGTCAATGGTTACCTGACGGCTCTGCAGGTCAAGCACTATATTACCGGCTGTCATGGTCTTGTTTACTGCGCCCGTACCACGTCGCATGACACTCTTTATACGTGCCGAGAGTTCGGCCATGTAAAAAGGTTTTGGCAAATAGTCATCGGCACCCAAATCGAGCCCCTCAATCTTGTCATCGAGCGAATCACGTGCCGAGATTATTATCACCCTGTCATCCTTTTCAAGAGCCTTTATCTGTTCGAGTAGGCGCAGGCCGTTACCATCGGGCAACATTATGTCGAGCAGGATGCAGTCGTAGCTGTAGCCGGCAATCTTGTCACAGGCATCGAAATACGTGGGTGCGACCTCCACCACATACCCCTCGCCGGTGAGTGCACGATGCATAATCTCGCGCAATGACTTGTCATCCTCTACTATAAGCAGTTTCATATTCTTTTGTTTTTGACAAATATGGCATCTCTTTTTGAAATGAAAATGAAATCAATCATCAATCAACTCAAAATCGAGCTGTTTCTTGTCGAGGTTCGCACGTGTAATACGAATGCGCACAGGGTCACCGATAGTAAACTTACGCTTGCGACGGCGGCCTATGATGCAGTAGTTAGCCTCGTCGAACTCATAGTAGTCGTCCTGCAGGGTGCGCATAGGTATCATTCCCTCGCACTTGTTCTCGTTTATTTCGGCATAGAAGCCCCACTCTGTAACTCCACTTATTACAGCATCGAACTCCTCGCCGATATGCTCGCTCATGAACTCAACCTGCTTGTACTTGATACTTGCGCGCTCGGCATTTGCAGCCACCTGCTCCTGTGCCGAACAGTGCTCGCACAAATCCTCATACTTTGGCTTGCTCACCGTGCGCGCCTCGAGAGTGAGATAGCGATGCAATAGGCGATGCACAAGCAAATCGGGGTAACGGCGTATGGGCGATGTAAAGTGGGTATAATAGCGGAACGCAAGGCCATAATGCCCGATATTCTCGGTAGAATACCTTGCCTTCTGCATTGTACGCAGTGAAATCTGCTCAATAACATTCTGCTCCTTGCTGCCGTGGACCTCTTTCAACAGACTGTTGAGTGCCGATGCCGATGTAGTACGTCCACTTGCACTCTTCATCTTGTAACCCAGCTTGCCGACGAACTTGGAGAGCATTGCAATCTTTTCGGGGTTGGGCTGGTCGTGTACGCGGTATACGAATGTCTTGAGTGGTGCATTGGGTGCTTTGCGGCCAATCTTCTCGGCCACAGTGCGGTTGGCAAGTAACATGAACTCCTCAATGAGCTGATGCGACTCGTTG
The DNA here is from genome assembly GCA_045644005.1 of Bacteroidaceae bacterium. Classification (GTDB taxonomy): domain Bacteria; phylum Bacteroidota; class Bacteroidia; order Bacteroidales; family Bacteroidaceae; genus HGM04593. Next base: position 9,442 of record JAZRGF010000040.1, read on the forward strand.
CTCCCACTGAAATATACCGACAGTGGCTTGCCGCTCTCGACGAGACGGAAGTGTACCTGTGCCTGCTGGAAGTCGATGGCACCGGCCTGGAAACGTTTGGCACGCATTGTCTGTGCAAGCTTGTTAAGGGTATTGATTTCATCATAGTACAATCCCTCGCCATTTTCAATGATTTCCTGAACCTCGTCGTAACAGAAACGGTGGTCGCTGTTTATTACAGTGCGGACAATCTCAAATTTCTTTACCTCGGCCTTTTCGTTCATTGTAAAGATAACCGAATAGGCAAGTTTGTCCTCATGTGGGCGCAGTGAGCAGAGGTCATTGCAAAGACGCTCGGGCAACATTGGAATTGTGCGGTCAACAAGATATATTGACGTTGCACGCTTGAAAGCCTCCTTATCTATAATACTGCCCTCTGTTACATAGTGCGAAACATCGGCAATATGCACACCGACCTCCCACAATCCATCGCCTGCAGGGCGTATTGAGAGTGCATCGTCAAAGTCCTTGGCATCGGCCGGGTCAATGGTCATTGTCATCACACCGCGGAAATCCTTACGCGCAGCAATCTCCTCGTCTGTTATGTCGGTAGGCAGCTGCGCAGCAGCCTGTTCTACAGCAGCAGGATATGTGTACGGCAAACCATACTCGGCAAGTATGGCATTCATCTCGGTATCATTGTCACCGCTCTTGCCAAGAATATCTATGACCTTACCTACAGGGTTCTTGCTGTCGAGCGGCCACTCAAGCAGCTTCACGATAGCCTTGTCGCCACTCTTGCCACCTTTGTGCAAATCCTTTGGAATGAATATATCGTTAGGCATCAGGCGATTCTCGGTAATTAGGAAAGCATAGTGTTTCTCAACGCTCAGCTCACCAACAAAAGTATCGTGTGTACGCTTGATGATTTCAACCACCTCGCCTTCGCGACCACGGCCACGCCTGCGTGCAAAGAGTGCCACACGCACAACATCATCGGTAAGAGCATGTGCCGAATTACGCTCGCTTATGATCACCGGGTCACTGCCATCCTCAGGATGAAACTCGTTATAACCATCCTTGCTGCGCAGAAATGTTCCCACAAGTATCGATGAGTTGTCGGCCAAGCGGTATTTGCGGAATTCCGGCTCAATGAGATAGCCATCAAAGACCATATCATCAAGTATGTTCACACACAATGTACGCGCCGATGTGGATGTAAGATTCAACTCCTTGAATATCTCCTTTGGACTGACAATGCGGCTGTCATTGCGGTTGAAGAAATCGACCATCATATCAATGACAGCACCTTTGTTCATTCTACCCTTTCCCTTTGAACCCTTCTTTGACATAATCTTAATATTTTTATTGTTGCTAAATTAATATATTGCCATTAGAAAATCATATAAAGCAATAAAAATTCGTCTATTTTCATAAAATTTCAGATTCATTTCAGAATCATGTACAATCTTCGCAGTGCAAACAATGAACAGCAAAATGTTCACAAGTGTTGAAACAACAAATTTTACTGACCAATAAAAGATAAAAGACTATGAAAAAGATTCTATTGATTTTGGTTGCTGTATTCTCTGTAGGTGTTTTTGTTGCAGCAGCCGATAATGACAAGATTATCAAAAAGGGCAAGTTGCCCAAACCTGCACAGGAGTTTATTGTCGCGCATTATGCAGGTGTCGAACTACTTTATGCCAAAGAGGATTGCAACATCCTGTTCAAATCATACGAGGTAAGACTGGAAGGTGGTGTAAAACTGGAATTCTCGAGCAAAGGCAACTGGGAAGAGGTTGAGTGCCTGCAGGGCATAGTGCCTGCCGCAATAGTTCCACAACCAATAAAGGATTATGTTGGGAAAAACTATGCCGACGAAAGCATCATTGCAATTGAAAAGCATCGTAACAATTATGAAGTAAAACTGGCAAACCGCCTTGAACTGAAGTTTGACAAAGATTTCAACATCTACGACATTGACGATTGATGCATAAAACGTTACACAAATCCATTCATGCTCCCTGCTGCTCTAAGTGGCAGGGAGTATTTTATTCAGTCACCGGACGCACAGTGAGACCTACAACACGGAAATAATCGTATATTATAGCATAGGAACGGTTGAAAAACAGGAAATAGGATAGGTTTGTGTCAATTGTATTTGGTGTAGCACTCCAGTAATATCCCTCTTCCCTCACACCATAGACAGAGTCTTTGACACAGGCACCGGCTGCTGGAAGAAATATGCTGTTTCCATTGGCGGCAGTTACAATATATCCATCGGTTCCATTTCTCATACCCCAGGTCCACACACACAGGCTGTCGAGCTCTTCAAAATCGTCCATAGTTGGAATGCGCCATGTTGCACCCCATTTTTTTCGTGCCACATCGTGCGACCTGTTGCCCGAAATAGAGTTGTCCTTCTTCTTGAAATATATGCTATACGTGTCAATATCAAAAATCTTCTTGGTTCTGCGCTCTCCCCAAGCATAATAATTTCCGAAATCCTCGGGTTTGTCGGCACCTACATTACATGTTGCCCACTTGGTACCGCTTGGCAAGCCCATATCAACATACTCATGACCATTGATGGTACCCGACTGCGCTTGTGACAAACCCGGCATAAGCACAAAGAATAAAAAGAGTGGAAATATAGACAAATATTTACGGGTGAGCATATATTATATCATTTACATATAAAAAAAGAATGTGCAGGAGAGCCCAAAGCCTCCTGCACATTTCTATTCAATCAATTATCAGTCTTTCAGCTTAGCCTTGATGAACTCGCGATTCAAACGAGCGATGTTGCTGATTGAAACACACTTGGGGCACTCGGCCTCGCAAGCACGTGTGTTTGTACAGTTACCGAAACCAAGTTCGTCCATCTTGGCAACCATAGCCTTAACACGCTTTGCAGCCTCAACCTTACCCTGTGGCAACAATGCGAACTGGCTAACCTTTGCCGAAACGAACAACATGGCCGAACCATTCTTACAAGCAGCTACACAAGCACCGCAACCGATACATGCTGCAGCGTCCATAGCCTCCTCGGCAACGTCCTTGCCAATGGGAATTGCATTAGCGTCGGGCATACCACCGGTGTTGATTGACACATAACCGCCGGCCTGCTGGATTTTGTCGAACGCTGTACGGTCAACCATGAGGTCACGGATCACACGGAAACCTGCTGAACGCCATGGCTCAACGGTGATAACGTCACCATCCTTGAAACGGCGCATGTAGAGCTGACATGTTGTAGCACCTGTTGCAGGACCGTGTGGGTGACCGTTCACGTAGAGTGAACACATACCGCAGATAC
>JAZRGF010000041.1:0-1465 GCA_045644005.1 Bacteroidaceae bacterium
CGAATTCATCGACTACTCAAGTGGTCTTAACCCCGGTGCGCGCATATCAAAGGTTGTGCCTTATTACAAAGGCGGTGTGTTGCGCATGGCAACCGACCAGGGCTTGTGGGAGGCACCGCTCTATCATCAGGATTTCATTGCCGTGCCACAGCCCATGGCGTTGAACCTCGGTAGCGGTAACCTCACGGCCAACCCGCAGAAGAGTGTGCAGTTCGACAGTTACAGCATAGTGCGTCAGGACGAAAATACCCGTTGGCAGTGGAGCTTCTCGCCGCAACCGCAGTATGTGAGCGATGCTACAGTGCGTAACCCTGTTGTTGTGTTCGGCAATCCCGGCAACTACGATATCACGTTGACCGTTACTACCCCTGCCGGTACATCGTCGCGCACAATAAAGAACATGATAACCATTGAGGGCGCTACATCCATCGATGAGGCCAATATTAACGAAGTGGGCATTGAAAATAGTGTGCTCAGTGCCGGCGAACCGCTTGTGGTGCTTGCCGCCGGGCTTTCCGGGGATGCACGCTTCACCGTGCACGGAATGAAAGGCAATCTGCTGCACAGCGCACATATTGCAGCCGGTGAGGAGCGCGTGACAGTTCCCGTCAGTGACCTTGTCCCCGGTATATATATCTACTCGATAAGGAGTGCTACACAAAAATTCTTCGGACAATTCATTATAAGATAACAGTTTTTGTCATTTCGAACCTTGTGTGAGAAATCTCATTATACGCGGATTCAGAGATCCTTTGACAATCCTTGCTTATCGCAACCTACACGGCGCAAACTTCGCCTGCGCTACGTGTAACCAACTGCTGCAAGCATTGTCGAACTAAAGTTTCGTCACTCCGTTCTGTCGGGATGACAAAAGCAATAGAATAATACATTCTCATAAAAATAACAGCTATGAAAAAAACAATACTCTCACTGCTTTGTGCATCGTCAATCCTCTGCGCGGGTGCGCAGGAGCATGTGGCAAACGACCTGTTCTTTACCCCTTATAAACTGAACTATCTGCCGGCCGGTTCGCCTGCCTGGATGGCACAGCTTGCCAATCCGCAGGGGCTCGACTACAATGCTATGGTCGACAGTTTCGAGGTATACCTCAATAACACCCCCGGTGCGCGACACAAGTCGCGCGACACAAAACAGGTGGTTAATCACTTCCGCCGTTTCCAGAAGGCCTATCTGCCCTTTGTGCAGGCCGACGGCATAATCCGTCTGCCTTCGGCGAGTGCATATCACGGTGACATTGACAACGTTGCCATGGAGGTACGTCATGAGCGCGCGCGCAAGCGCGCCGCAAACCGCGATGCCGCAGCACCTGTTGAATGGAAAGTGATTTCTCCAATCATAACATACGACTATCTGCACAAGAAAGTCTCTCCGGCACAGTCCAATATTCAGCGCATGAGGGCATCGCGTTCTAACCCCAATGTCTTGTACTGTGGTTCGGAAACCG
>JAZRGF010000042.1:0-2900 GCA_045644005.1 Bacteroidaceae bacterium
CCGCGCCATCACTGAGCATATTTTCCACGCGATGAAGTTCGCTCTTCTGCTTTACGATCTGCTCACGCAACGAGGCCACCTGCTTCTTCACATCGGGGCGAGAGGTGAGCAATGCCGACTGTTGCGCCAGAAGTTGTTTGCGCTGCAGATGAAGTTGCAGGCTATCAATCGTGCCTACCGCCTGGTTGGCCATAATTGTCATACCCTCCTCTATATCAAAGTTAAGAATTCGACCCGTAGCCTCCGATGATACAACCACCTCCGTGGCTTCAAATGTGCCTTGTACGTCAAACTCCGCCTCCTTACTGCACGCGATGGCGAGCAGAGACACAGCGATATATAATACCTTTTTCATATTCTATTGATTTAATGTTGTTTTCAATCTGTATGTTGCCTGCAAAAGTTCTATTTCGTGAGTGCTGCGTGCAAGTGCGGCCGCCGTCTCATCGGAGATTTTTCGCAATAGGTCGGTGGCGTCAATCACCCCATTTTTCAATTGCGACTCAGCCGCCATACGCACCCTGCGGCGCAACTCCACGATACGTGAATCATTCGTGATGGCTTGACGCAGGCGGGCAATCTCGCCATCGTTCTGCGTAGTCTGCATCTGAGTATTAAAGAGGAACACATCGCGCTGAACGGCAATCTGTTTTTTGGCGGCATTGAGTTTTTCGAGATTATTTCGCTTAGTGTAGAATGCCCCTATATTCCACGACATACGCACACCTACAATGGCGTTAAGTGTCCACTTGTCAGATACCATACTCTTAAACATATCCAACCCTGGATAGCCGTAGTAGCCTTGTGCAAATGCCGAGAAGCGGGGCATAAGCGAAGCATTTATAGCCTTACGCTGAGCCTCCAATTTACTCTCCTGAGCTTCGAAGAGAGCCAATTCGGGACGTGCCGAGGTGCGAGATTGGAGTTGCTGCATTGCGGGGCGTTCCAGATTCTCTGCCACGAGCGGTTGGCCTATAAATATCTCCAACATACGGCGGTAACTTGCACGCGATGACTCTACCTGTACGAGAGTCTGATGAGCAGTAAGTAACTCAGCCTCCACCGCATCAACATCGGCCTGCATAGCAACACCATTTTTATAATATGTTTGCAAACGTGCGAGATTGCTCGCAAGTACCTCAATTAGAGCCTCGGTCTGCGCCTTACGCTCATCGAGCAACAAAATACCGAAGTAGAGATTATCAACCCTCAATTGTAAGTCGTAGAGCGATACATCCACTCGACTGCGCTGCTCCTCGGCCTCCGCCTCGGCGATGGCTTTGTCAGCCTTTGACTTGCCTCCATCCCAGATGTGTTGCGAAACATCTACTGCTATCTTGTATTGGTCACGACTGATGCCTGCCATCTCAATGCCGTTGGCCTGCAAAATCGTGTTGAAGGCCTCGGGGTAAGTGGGTGTAGCCGATTGATATGTAGCCTGCCCCGACAATGTAACTTGCGGAATCCACGCACGGGCCGCATTGGAGAGATTGTACTGCTCGGTCTGCGCGATTAGGTCGTACTGCCTGATTTCGGGGTAGTGCTCCCGAGCCAAGTGACGACACTCCTCGAGCGACTGACCACTCGAAACGGCAGTACAAACCACGGCAAATAGTGTTAGAAAAAACTGTTTCATATCTTACTGCTTTTTGATTCTTCGTAAAATCGTTTCGATGTTCTCGGCCTTGCGCTCTGCGAGGAATCGCTCGCGGTTGGCCATCAACTCTCCCATTAGCGGCTCCATAAATGGATAGGCAAGAAAGGTGAAGGTATTGAGCGACATAATGCTGATAAACAGCATCTTGATATCAACTCTTTCGATTTCGCCACGCTCTGCCGAGCGGTCGATTTCCGACTGTAGACCGCGATATACATTATCAATAATAGCACCTACACGTTTGTATAATACATCGTAACGCTCGGGACGTGAAATAATCTCGTTGATGATGAATCTAGGCAAGAGCGGATTGGCGGCAATAAAATCAAAGTGCGCCGCAATGCCACACTTGATGCGCTCAACAATCGGCAACGACGGGTCTCCCATTATGGCAAACATTGAGTGTGACATAGTTTCGAACTTCTCATCCACGATGCGCTCGAAAAGTTGCTCCTTGGTGCGGAAGTAGTAGTGTAGCATCGCGTGCGTTACGCCCGCCGCCTGCACAATTGAGGTGGTGCGGGCACCATCATAACCCCTGGTCAAGAACTCCTGCTCCCCCGCCGCAAGTATCTGTTGTTCTTTGCTTTGTTTCTCTTGATTATGCATATATTTTAATTTTAACAAATATGTCTAACAATTTTGTTAGTTCAAAAATAAGAATAAATTCTCACTTTACAAATATATAAGAGTTAAAAAAATTTAATTGATTAGTAAACCGAAGAATGTAAACTAACAATAAACGATTGCAAAATGGGCATATATAGCTTATACTTCAATTGTAATTACTATCAACGTTAACTTCAACTTGCAATAAGTTTGGTTTTAACCATTACAATCTATATATCCAGGACAGAAAGGTGGACAGAAAATTCAGAATGACACCCAAAATGACAGTCAAAAGACAAAGAATGATACCAAAGTTAAGGAAATGCCACAAGAAGCAAAGGATGACACCAAGAATGACACCAAAATTAAAGAATGAGACTCTCTGTTATTGAAGCAAACTTCTGAAATGATTGTATGGGGGAGGGCAATAAACGACTGCTTGAGAAAAGAAAAATAAGATGGTATACCAAACCTATGAAAGTCCTACTTCTCTCTTCTTTTGAGAAGCAAAAAGAGTATACTTTGGCACTTCTCAGAAATTCCTATTAAAAGGTAGACGGATATAAAGAAACACATAACATCTGCAAATGAGAGGGACAAAGCTCATTTTTAAAGAGTGTAAAGACACTTCTAT
>JAZRGF010000043.1:0-1026 GCA_045644005.1 Bacteroidaceae bacterium
GTAAATGCGGTCTCAATATATGAAAAAACTTCTTATTACCGGTGCAAGCGGTTTTGTGGGCAGCCGTGTTGTTGCGCGGTGGCGCAATGAGTATGCGGTGCTTGCTCCTTCGCATGCCGAGCTTGATATTACTGACCGTGAGTCGGTTGACAGTTATTTCCTGCAGCACACTCCCGATGTGGTGGTGCATCTTGCTGCGTTGTCGAACACAGGTTATTGTGAGCAGAACCCCGATGAGAGTTACCGTGTGAATGTGGAGGGTGCTGCGAACATTGCGCGTGCTGCGGCTCTGTGCCGTGCAAGGTTGATATTCTTCTCGAGTGACCAGGTGTATAATGGCAACCTTGAAAGCGGCCTTTTGAATGAGGATGTGCCTGTGGCGCCCGAGAATGTATATGGCCGTCATAAACTTGAGGCCGAGGAGCGTGTGCTCTATTTCAATCCTAACAGCGTGGTTTTGCGTGCCACATGGATGTATGACCGTGAGCGCGAGGGTATGCCGTCGCATGCGAATTTTGTGCTTAATATTGCAAATGCAATAAAGGAGCGCACGCCAATAGTGTTTCCGGTGCGTGAGTATCGCGGTATAACATGGGTGCGCGAGGTGGTTGAGTTCCTGCCACTGACATTTAACTTGCCATCGGGCATATATAACTATGGTGCAGAGAATGACACTAATACTTATGAAGTGGCTTGCTGCTATTGCGAGATGCTTGCAGGCTTGCAGTCGGGTGCTCTGTTGCAGCCCGATTATGACCGCTTCCCTGTACACGAACGCAACCTTTCAATCTCCACCGACAAGATTTTTCGCGCGTCGGGTGGTGCAATATGCTTCAGCAATACCATGTCGGGGTTGAGGCTGTTTGTGGAGATTGGTAATGAGTACTGATAGAGCCCTTTTGTACAAGTATGGAATGTGACGTGTATTGCATGCGTCACATTTTTTATGAATAATATAGATGTTACCTCAAATTGCTAAACTTCATCGTTTATGTCATATCGACCGAACCAGCGGTCGACGCCCGA
>JAZRGF010000044.1:0-17798 GCA_045644005.1 Bacteroidaceae bacterium
CCGGCAAACAAAAAACAGTTTCCAAAAGCCGACATCCGGCACAACAATTTTCTTTTGGGAAAACTTTTTGCCTGTTACAATTTTTTACACCTTTGATTTACAACGTGTTAAAAATATTTTTGGAAAACTTTATGCAAGAGAAGAAGTTGTAAAAGAAAATATTTGGTAATTATAAAAATGATTTTTAAATTTGTGTTCCCCTTTCGGGGAAACATCGAAAGCTATAACTAAACAAAATATATTCCAAAGTGAAACAACAGATATACACGCAGGACGAGTCATTCAAAGCGGCACTCGACTATTTCGGCGGCGACGAACTGGCCGCCAGAGTCTGGCTCAACAAATACGCCCTGAAGGACTCATTCGGGAACATCTATGAGAAGTCGCCCGAAGATATGCACTGGCGAATAGCGAACGAAATCGCCAGGATAGAATCGAAGTACGAAAGCCCCATGTCGGCCCAGGAGGTCTTTGACCTGCTCGACAGGTTCAGATACATCGTTCCATCGGGCAGCCCCATGACCGGAATTGGCAACGATTTCCAGATAGCATCGCTCTCAAACTGTTTCGTCATAGGAATGGACGGCAAGGCCGACTCATACGGTGCAATAATACGCATAGACGAGGAGCAGGTACAGCTGATGAAACGCCGTGGCGGTGTAGGACACGACTTGTCACACATACGTCCCAAAGGTTCACCAGTAAAGAACTCGGCACTCACCTCTACCGGGCTGGTTCCTTTTATGGAACGTTATTCAAACTCTACACGCGAGGTTGCCCAGGATGGGCGCCGAGGTGCCCTGATGCTGAGTGTATCAATAAAGCACCCCGATGCTGAGGCATTCATTGACGCAAAGATGACCGATGGGAAAGTGACCGGTGCAAACGTATCGGTGAAAATTGACGATGATTTCATGAAAGCAGTCACCACTGCGGGGATATACAGACAGCAATACCCGATAGACAGCGTAAAGCCGTTATATACGAAAGATATTGATGCAACAAAACTGTGGGGAAAAATCATCCATAATGCATGGAAATCGGCCGAGCCCGGAGTGCTGTTCTGGGACACAATCAAGAGAGAGTCAATCCCCGACTGCTATGCCGACCTTGATTTCGAGACCGTGTCGACAAACCCATGCGGCGAAATTCCGCTCTGCCCCTACGACTCGTGTCGTCTGATAGCAATAAACCTCTTCTCATACGTTGTAAACCCATTCACACCCGAGGCCTATTTCGACTATGAGCTGTTCAAGCAGCACGCGGTAAAGACACAGCGCATAATGGACGACATCATTGACCTTGAACTTGAGAAGATTGAGGCCATAATGGAGAAAATTGACAGCGACCCGGAAAGCGAGGAGGTAAAGGGTGCCGAGAAGAGACTCTGGGAGAAGATTTACCGCAAGAGCAGCATGGGCCGCCGTACAGGTGTAGGCATAACAGCCGAGGGCGACATGCTTGCAGCCATGGGGCTGCGCTATGGCACAGAGCAGGCCACAGACTTAGCCGAGGAGATTCACAAGACATTGGCCATTGCAGTCTACTCTTCATCGGTGAACCTTGCCAAAGAGCGTGGAGCCTTCGAGATTTACGACACAGCACGCGAGGCAGCCAACCCATTCATCAACCGCCTGAGGGAGGCCTGCCCCGCCATGTATGAGGAGATGCAGAAATATGGCCGCCGCAACATTGCCTGCCTCACCATTGCCCCAACCGGCACCGTTAGCATCATGACGCAGACCACATCGGGCATTGAGCCTGTGTTCATGCCCGTATACAAGCGCCGCCGCAAGGTAAACCCCAACGACCCCGACGTACACGCCGACTTCACCGATGAGAACGGCGACACATTCGAGGAGTACATCGTCTACCACCACAAGTTTGTCGAGTGGATGAGAAAGAGCGGCATCGACACCACCAAGCGCTACTCACAGGTCGAGATTGACAGCATCGTTGCACGCTCGCCATACAACAAGGCAACATCCAACGATATCGACTGGGTGGCAAAGGTTGAGATGCAGGGACGCATACAGAAGTGGATCGACCACTCAATCAGCGTAACCATCAACCTGCCGAACAACGTGGACGAGAAGCTTGTCAACGAGCTCTACGTGACAGCATGGAAGTGCGGTTGCAAGGGATGCACAGTATATCGCGACGGTTCACGCGCCGGAGTGCTTGTCTCAACTGACAGCAAGAAGGAGAAGAAAGAGAGCGAGGAGATGAAACCATTCATTACCGAGGTGCGCCCCACCGTACTTGAAGCCGACGTGGTACGTTTCCAGAACAACAAGGAGAAGTGGGTGGCATTCATAGGCCTGCTCAATGGCGAGCCATACGAGATATTCACCGGCCAGCAGGACGACGAGGATGGCATCCCATTGCCAAAGAACGTAACCCACGGAATAATCATAAAGCACACCAACGAGGACGGCAGCAAGCGCTACGATTTCCAGTTCGAGAACAAGATTGGCTACAAGACCACCATCGAGGGACTCTCCGAGCGATTCAACCCCGAATTCTGGAACTATGCCAAGCTAATCTCGGGAGTGCTGCGCTACAAGATGCCTATAGAGCAGGTGATAAAGCTCATCTCGTCGCTGCAGCTGGCATCGGACAACATCAACACCTGGAAGAACGGTGTAGAGCGCGCATTGAAACGATACATAAAAGACGGTACATCGGCTGCCGAAAAGTGCCCTAACTGCAAGCAACAGCTCATATTTGAAGAGGGATGCCTGCACTGCCCGGGCTGCGGCTACTCAAAATGCGGATAAGTATTGAATAAAAACAACGATAAAGAGCCGGTTATCGGCTCTTTATCGTTAAAACAAAGTATATATGCAGATAGAGAGATACACCATTGAACTGCGCGATGTGCACCTGTACGCGCACCACGGAGTCATGCAACAGGAACGGGAGATAGGTGCCTGGTTTACCATCGACATCAAACTTGAGATAAACAATTACGATTGCTCGGAGAGCGATCTGATAGACGGCACTGTGAGCTATGCCGACGTGTATGACATATTGTGCATGGAGATGCAGAAACCATCGGCCCTGCTCGAGCACGTATGCAACAGAATTTCAAAAAGGCTATATGAGGAATTTGAGCAGATAACAGCTATAAGAATAACCCTTTGCAAAGACACCCCACCTATGGGAGGTGACAGGCTGAAAGCGGCAGTTACCCTTTCAAGCAAAAGATAATATCATTTGCGTATTTTTGCCAAAGCCTGGCGCGCGGCCTTCTGCTGGCTCTCACGCTTGGAGAAGCCCTCGCCAACACCACACACCTCGCCTGCAACAAGCACTTCGCTGACAAAGAAGACACCCTCCTTGCGAAGTTCCTCCGAGACTATGCGGAATTCGACATCTATATGTTGTTTCTGCCCCCACTCTATGAGACGGCTCTTGTAGTTCTTGTCGGCCTTGACCACTGACTCTATGTCTGCAATGCGGGAAAAGACCCTGTCGAGTAGAAAACGGCGGCACTGCTTGTAACCCTTATCAATGTATATAGCACCCACAAGAGCCTCAAGCGCATTGCCATATATGTAATTGTTGTGTTGATTGGCCACACCACAGGCATGTACATACTTGTCGAGCCCAATCTGTATTGCAAGTTCGTTCAACCTTTCACGGCAAACAAGATTGCTACGCGACTTTGTAAGGAATCCCTCACGCTCACGGCTGAAGTTGGAATAGAGATAATCGGCGGTCACAGAGCTAAGAACTGCATCACCAAGGAACTCAAGACGCTCATTGCACGAGAGTTTTTTCACTCCCGATGTAGAGCTATGTGTCATAGCCATCTCATAGAGTCTGATATCGCCGGGCACATATCCCAAGATCGAATACAACAACAAATAAGACTCCCTGTCCTTGCGGGACAGGAGTCTTATCTTGTCGATTATCTTTTTGAATAGTCTATCAGCCTTCAATTTTCTTAAACGCAATACTTGCATTGTGGCCACCGAAGCCAAAGGTGTTCGACAGAGCGACATTCACCTCCCTCTCCTGAGCCTTGTTAAAGGTAAAGTTCATACGATAGTCAATCTCCGGATCATCATCACCCTCGGCATGGTTGATTGTAGGAGGCACCACATTATGCTTGACAGCAAGCACTGTCAGTACAGCCTCCAAGGCTCCCGCACCGCCAAGCAGATGCCCTGTCATAGACTTCGTGGAACTGATATTCAATTTATAGGCATGTTCGCCAAAAAGTGTTTTAATAGCCTTCGCCTCGGCGATATCGCCAGCATATGTCGACGTTCCGTGCACATTGATGTAATCGACACTTTCAAGCGGCAGACCCGCCTCTTCGAGCGCTACCTTCATGACACGGTATGCACCCTCGCCCTCCGGGTGAGGCGCTGTTATGTGGTATGCATCGGCAGTAAGACCCGTACCAACAATCTCGGCATAGATTTTTGCTCCACGTGCCACGGCATGTTCATACTCCTCGAGCACAAGAGAAGCAGCACCCTCGGCTATCACAAATCCATCACGGCTCTTGCTGAACGGACGGGACGCCCCTTTTGGGTCATCGTTGCGCACCGACAAGGCATGCCTGGCATTGAATGCACCGACACCGATATTGCACATGGCAGCTTCAGAACCACCGGAAATTATGATATCGGCACGGCCAAGACGTATCTGGTCATACGCATCGATAATAGCATTGGATGACGAAGCGCATGCCGATGTAGTCACATAGTTCGGACCTTTGAGACCATAGCGTATAGAAATGAGACCGGGAGTCATGTCCGATATCATCTTTATTATTGTAAAGGGCGAGAAACGGGGGCCACTCTCCTGGTTGAGCACGAATGCACGTGTCTCATCCTCCAATGAGCCAAGTCCTCCTATGCCTTCACCGAATATTACGCCAACCCTCTCACAGTCAACCTTTTCAAAATCGATTCCACTGTCATTTATGGCCTCAACAGCAGCTGCAACACCAAAATGAGTATCGGCATCGAACTTTCGCACCTCGCGACGATCCATGGCTACAGCCGCATCAAACCCTTTGACCTCACAGGCAAACTGGGTTTTGAACAGGTACGCATCAAAATGAGTAATAGGTCCTGCACCACTCACACCATTTTTGGCATTTTCCCACATTGTAGGAACATCATTGCCAATTGGCGAAACGGCACCAAGACCTGTTACAACAACTCTTCTAAGCTTCATACAGAATAGTTAGAGTATAGTAAGGAGGGGGGGGGAGAAATATTATTTCTCTGCAACCATCTCCTCTACGAACTTGACAGCATCACCTACTGTCGCAATCTTCTCGGCTGCATCCTCAGGGATTGAGATACCGAACTCGTCCTCAATTTCCATAATCAGCTCTACTCTATCCAATGAGTCAGCGCTCAAGTCGTTTGTAAAGTTAGCCTCTGAAGTAACCATAGACTCTGAAACACCGAACTTCTCAATGATAATAGCTTTTACTCTTGATTCAATTTCTGACATAACTGTAAAATTTAAAGATTTATAAACTATCTTTGGCGCAAATGTAAGATAAAAATTAAGAACTACAAAAAAAAACAAGAAAAAACGCAAACATACTGCACAAAACAACACGAAATGTGCAAAATTATGGACTTAATTTACATCTTCTAGAATTTCGATACTGTATGCCGACGGTTCACGGCGCAGTTTGTAATTGTTGCGTAAATTCTCGAAATCACCGGGTGAGCTCTTCAAAGCAATGCTATCCTCAAGCGGCGAATATATGGAGAGAAGCGCCTCACATTCACCGGCGGCTCTAACACAAGGATGTTCCGGGGATACCAACTGCGGCAACGGCACAACACCGTCATATTCCATGAAACGGGCAAACTCATGCAACACCATTGCCGTAGCATTCATCTTACCCTCGGCCGAATAGCCGGCAATATGCGGCGTTGCTATATATGCCTTATTTAACAAAGGTATACTTATATCGGGTTCATCCTCCCACACATCTATTGCAGTACAGCCAACCTTGCCCGCGTCAAGAGCCGCCAACAGAGCCACATTGTCAACCACAGCACCGCGCGACGCATTAATCAACAGCCTGCACCGCCCTAACGAAGTAAAAAAAGCAGCATCGGCAAGATGATAGCTCTTATACTCACCATCGACATAGAGCGTGGGGTGGAATGTTATTATATCACACTCTTTTGCCACCTCCTCAAGCGAGACGAGCCCTATTTGGCCGGCATCGGCCTTTGGCGGGTCATTTGCAAGCACTCTCATGCCCACGCCATCTGCCCAGGCCGCCACACGAGAACCAATCTCACCCAAACCCACAACGCCAAGTGTAAGCCCGGAAATACCGCAGCCATTGTCGCGCGCCCAAGAGTATATTGCCGACTGCACATACTGCAGCACTGCACCGGCATTGCATCCGGCAGCATTTGTCCAACGGACACCATTTGCATCACAATATGCAGCATCGATATGGTCATGACCAATTGTAGCCGTACCAATAAAACGCACTTCAGTACCAGACAGCAACGCCTCGTCACACCTCGTACGCGTACGCACAAAGAGCGCCTGTGCATCTACAAGGTCACTTTTCCCAATAGCACTGCCCGGCAATGCCACCACATCGACACCCATTGCCTCCAATGCATCACTCAAATACGGAATCTTCTCGTCAATTACAGCTTTCATTTTCACATCCAATATATATGCGGTACAAATATAGACAGAAACGAGCGAGAAATATGAAACTTGTTTCGATATTTTTCACAGCGAGCGAAGTCTATATTCGAGGGTTACCTCAAATATCCTAACAAACGAGCGAGAAATATGAAACATGTTTCAATATTTTTCACAGCGAGCGAAGTCTATACTCGAGGGTTACCTCAAATATAACAAGTTAAAACGAGTTTTCGGACAAAGTTTGGCAGATATGATTAAAATCGTTAGCTTTGCATATGGATATCAAACAAAAAACATTGCCCCGATGTTTTTATGCATAGAGGCATCAACGGAGAGAGAACTAGAATCATGAAGAATTTCACACAGACGAGCTGGCCCATCTTCAACGAGGCCATTGCAGACTACCACAAGACAGACAATGTAGACACACCGATAAGCAACCCCTACCCGGTAAAGAGCATTGAATACTATCTTTACCTAAAGTGTTGGATAGACACGGTCCAATGGCACTTTGAGGACATAATCCGCGACCCGGGGATTGACCCCGTAGAAGCGCTTGCACTCAAACGCCGCATAGACAAATCGAACCAGGACCGCACCGACCTTGTGGAACTCATCGACAGCTATTTCCTCGACCTTTATAAAGATGTAGTGCCCCAGGATGGCGCCACCATCAATACCGAAAGCCCGGCCTGGGCCGTAGACCGCTACTCCATTCTCGCACTCAAGATATACCACATGCAGGAGGAGGTGCTACGCACGGATGTCGACGACGAACACCGCAGCAGATGCCAGGCAAAGCTCGACATCCTCAACGAACAGTACAAAGACATGACAACATCCATAGGCCAGCTGCTCGATGACATTGCAGCCGGACGCAAATATATGAAGGTATACCGACAGATGAAGATGTACAATGACCCCGCGCTCAACCCCGTTCTCTATGGACAGAAGAAGTGACATACAGGGCAAAACGGTACTTATAACACGCTTCTCGGCAGTGGGCGACGTTGCAATGACCATTCCGTTGCTGTATTCACTGAGCGAGAGCTACCCCCACCACCGTTTTGTATTCGTAAGCCGCGAGAGATTCGGGCAACTATTCATAAACAAGCCAAAAAACCTTGATTTCATCGGAATTAGTTTGGATAATTACAAAGGGCTGCACGGCCTCTACAAACTATACCGCGAGTTGTCTGCACTACACCCCAACATGCTCGCCGACCTACATGACGTATTGAGGACGAAAATCCTGAGGACATACTTCAGGCTCTTCGGCCGCACCAAAGTCGCAACCATAGACAAAGGACGCAGAGAAAAAAAAGAGCTCATACAAGCAGGCAACAGCGGCAAAATGCAGCTGAAAAGCACCTTTGAACGTTACCGCGACGTCTTCACCGCCCTTGGTCTACCCTTTGAACCACGCTTCACTTCCCTTTTTGAGCAGGACAAAGGCAATATTGACGACTTTGCATCAAGCATACCCACAAAAGGCAATGACCATTGGGTTGGCATAGCACCGTTTGCACGCCACAAAGGGAAAATCTATCCACTGGAGAAAATGGAAGAAGTGGTAGCGCTTCTGTCCGCACAGGAGCGCATCAAGCTCTTCTTCTTTGGGAATGGCCCCGAGGAGGAGAAAATCATCAACAGCTGGTGCAACAAATACCCGAACACCATTGCATTCATCGGCAAAAGCGACTTCAACGGCGAGCTGCGCCTCATCAGCCACCTCGACACCATGCTCTGCATGGACTCGGCCAACATGCATATGGCCTCACTTGTAGGCGTGCCGGCAATCTCCATATGGGGAGCGACATCGCCGCTTGCCGGCTTCCTTGGCTGGCAACAACGCAAGGAGGACTGTATTGAATTGCCATTGGAGTGCCGCCCATGCTCAATATTCGGCAATAAGCCCTGCCGGTTCGGAGACTACCGTTGCATGGACATTCCCCCTAGGGTAATTGCAGAAAAAGTAATAGAGAGGATAACCCATACAGAATAAGACACACTAGCAATGCAAGAGACAATCAACAAGGAAAAAGACCCGATGGGAAGGGCAATTTCCGACTATTTTCACACCGGGAAAGCCGGCAAGCTGAGAGTACTCTCTTCCATGTTCTACGAAGACGAGATTCCCGTGCCCACGCTCTTCCGCACATTTGATGAAATGCCCGTGCAAGAACAGAAAGCAATTGAATTGTGCCACGGCAAAATACTTGACGTGGGAGCCGGCAGCGGCTGCCACAGCATACTCCTCAAAGAACGCGGACATGAGCCCGTAGCCATTGATATTTCGGAGCTGGCGGTCGGGGTAATGAAAGAGCGTGGCATTGATGCGCGCAACATCAACTTCTTTGACGAGACATTCACCGATAAGTTCGACACCATACTGCTTGCAATGAACGGGATAGGCATCGTTGGTAAAGTCGACCGTCTTCCCTCGTTCTTCCGCAGCCTCAAACGCCTTCTTGCACCCGGCGGACAGGTACTGCTCGACTCTTCGGACATAAGATACATCTTCATGGACGAAGATGGCGCAATGGACATTGACCTTGCAGCCGGATATTATGGCGAGATTGACTACAAGATGCGATACAAAAATATCACCGGCACCCCGTTCGACTGGCTGTACATAGACTTTGACACCCTCTCAATGTATGCCGAAGAGCACGGCTTCACTTGCGAGAAGTGCATTGACGGCGAGCATTACGACTACCTTGCGCGCATAACAGCCAAGTAACACACGGTAAAATATTTTTACATAACACCCGACTGCATAAAAAAAGGCTTGCAGGGTATCGTGTTTTTTAATACATTTGTTACAAGAAAGCAACAGACACCATGCATAACAGGCATGCGTCATGCTTTCCCGGCACATACCAAAAAACGGCTTTCCAAAAGCTAAAAACTTGATGAACAACACATTAATCACTCATCAAGGAGCCAAAGTTATGCCCATATGGTTACAACGACAATCCAAGCGGCACAAGATTCCATCGTGGACAAAGAAACTGATATTGTCTGGTTTGCAATGAGCGCCCCCTACCGCAGGGAACTAATAGCCAAAGAGTATCTTGAAAGGAAAGAGGTCGAGTGCTTTGTACCAATGAAAGAGGCTCTTGTCGAAAGACGCAATGGAATAAAAAGAAGGCAGATGGTTCCGGCAATACACAACCTCATCTTCGTCCACACATCAAAAGAGAGAATCAAAATCCTCAAACGGGGTGTCAACTTCCTACAATATCACACCTGCCCCAAAAACGGCAAAAACGTCCCAATCATTGTTCCAGACGCACAGATGCAGCAGTTCATCACTGTCACTTGCACAAAGAATGAAAGCATCACCTACCTTCGCCCCGAGGAGGTAGACATAAAGAAAGGCACCAAAGTACGCGTTCATGGCGGAGCGTTCGACGGCGCCGAGGGTTACTTTGTCAAGGTGCAAGGCAAGCGCAGCCGCAGAGTGGTAATGCTCATTGAGGGAATCGCCGCCGTGGCCCTCACCGAGATTAGTACCGATTTCATTGAGGTCATTGAGTAAAAACACCACAAAATTTTAAAAGCGAAATATTTAAAATAAATTTTATTTACAAAACGCACGCGCGCTTTATATATAATGCAAACAATCCGGTGTTCAACACCGGCAACAAATGAAGAAAAACAAAAAAACAGATAGAATATGAAACGAATTATCCCCGCACTGATGATGCTCATATTGTTGGCATCGTGCTCTAGCCAGAAAAAAGTCCCGTATTTTCAGGATCTCAAGGACGGCGGTAGCGTAAAGATCGCAACTCCACAGGATGTAAAGCTGAAGGTCGGCGACCAGTTCACCATCCACGTCAACAGCAAGGACAAGGAACTCACGCTCCCGCTCAACCTCACACGCTCAACCAACAACAGCAGCGGTGAAACCCGCCTTGCCTACACTGTTGACGAACGCGGATACATTGACTTCCCCACTTTGGGCGAAATCTACGTAGAAGGCAAGACACGCGACGAAGTTGCAAAGCACATCAAAAAGATAATCATTGAAAAGAAGCTCGTTCTCGACCCTGTTGTCATAGTAGGTTTCTACAACCAGCAGGTATCGGTATTGGGCGAAGTCGGCCGCCCGGGCAAGTACGACATCAACAAGGACCGTTTTACAGTGCTCGACGCCCTTAGCCTTGCAGGCGACCTCACCATCCAAGGCAAGCGAGAGAACATCACCGTGTTACGCGAGGAGTACGGCACACAGAAGGCATATACACTCAACCTCAACGATGCTGCACAGTTCCACGCCTCACCTGCATTCTATCTGCAGCAGAACGACATTGTCTACGTTGAGCCCAACACCTCAAAGGCCGCAGCATCGTCAACCAACGGCAACACAGTACGCTCAATCTCATTCTGGTTCTCGGTGATTTCATTGGGACTCACCCTGGTAACCTTCTTCCGCGGTTTCAATTAAATCTAAAACAACAGCTCGCAAATGGCACACAACAAGGCAGACAAAAGAAAGAACGACAACGTAATCCCCATCAGGGATCTCTTGTTTCACTGCTTCAAGAACTGGTATTGGTTCGTTCTCTCACTCACCATAGCATCCGGCATAGCAGTGTATGTCATCAAATCCACCCCGCCCAAATATGTACGTTATGCCGAACTCCTCATCAAGGAGAGCGACCGTAGCGGAGGCAGCGGTACCGGCAGTACATTCAAAGAACTTGGCAGTTCGCGCACCACGGCCGGTGCGAATAACGAAATCACAGTTCTCCAATCGGTCGATATTATAAAAGAGGCAATCAGCCGTCTTGGCCTTGAAATGGAGTTCAAGAGTAAAGGAAAATTCTATGACGGTATCATCTACAACGAAAGACCGTGGAAAATAAAGACACTTGACCTCAACGAGAGCGACAAAGCCACCTTCACAGCAGTCATTACCAGTGACAGCACCGTAATACTCAGGAATTTCACCTACAACGCCTTGCCGCTTGGCAACAGCGAGATAGAAGCAAACATCAGCGACACCGTTACAACCCCAATTGGTAACATCGCCATTGACAGAACAGAAAATATAGGAATGTTCAAGGACGTAGAGGTGTATATTGAAAAGCATAACATAGATATGCTTGCCAACCATTTCAGCTCTAACCTCAGTGCAAAACTTGTCAAAGAGGGTACAAGCATCATCGGACTCACCATCAAGGATGTCTCAACCGTCAGGGCAACACATATACTTACCACAATTCTTGAAATATACAATGAAAAATGGGTTGAAGAGAGCAACTACGCGACTATTAAGACTGCCGATTTTATCGGCAGACGTGCCGATGAAATCAAGCACGAACTCGAGGGCATAGACCGCGAGATAGCCAAGTTCCGTGGCGACAACAAGCTCTCACGCAATGTCACCAGCGCATTGATACAAGAGGCGGCCAACAGCAAAGATTATGAACGCCTGTTGTCGCTGAACAACGAATTGGAGCTGGCAAACTTCATAAAATCCTACATGAAACAGAGCGGCAGCAAGGAGATAATACCTGCAAATACCGGAATAGCAGCCAGCACTGTCCAAGTACTCATAAGCAGTTACAACACCAAGTTGCTCGAACGCAACAGGCTTGTAGCAAACAGCAGCGAGAGCAACCCTGTGGTAATGGACTATGACAAAGACATCGAAACCATGTTTGCCGGCATACAGACTGCCATTGAAAGCCACATAAACGAGTTGGAAAGGCAGATTGCCGATGCCGACAAGGAGATTGAGAGCAACCGCTCAAGAATTTCCTCTACCACACACAACGCAAAGGAACTGCAGACCCTCCTGCGCCAACAGAAGGTCAAGAACGCACTTTACCTGTTCCTGTTACAGAAACTTGAAGAGACCGAGCTTTCAAAGGAGTTCTCGGCATCCAACAACCGCATACTCGTTCACCCGTCGGGCATAAACATCCCTGTTGAACCAATGAAAAAGCCAACAATAATGCTGGCTCTCACACTCGGCTCCCTGTTGCCGCTCATTGTAATCTTCATAACAGTAGTCACCAACCGCAAGGTACGCGGCCGTCGCGACCTCGAGGATATGAACATACCATTCCTGGGGGAGATACCATTATACCGTGGAGATAAAAAGGGAACCGCCACAAGTAATGACAAGCACTATGTTGTCAAAGCCGGCAGCCGCAATGTCATAAACGAGGCATTCCGCGTTCTGCGCACCAACTTCCAGTTCATGAACGACAAGGAGAGAAAAAGCACCGTGGTGATAACTACCTCGTTCAACCCTGGCAGCGGAAAGACTTTCCTCACTATGAACCTGGGTGCATCACTTGCCATCAAGGGAGCAAAGGTACTTGTCATCGACGGCGACCTGCGCCGCGCAGCAGCATCGGAGTATATCCCATCTGCTACCATTAGCGGCATCAGCGACTATCTCTCGGGCGGTACAAACAACGTCAATGACATCATAGTCACCGACACCGGGCACGAGAATCTCCACATCATCCCCGTGGGCACACTGCCCCCCAACCCAACAGAGCTCGTCGGCAGCAGGCACTTTGCCGAACTCATTACGGCAATGCGCGAGCGATATGAATATATCCTTATTGACTGCCCGCCCATTGACATCGTTGCCGACACGCAGATTATCGAAGAGTTCAGCGACCGCACACTCTTTGTGGTACGTGCCGGGCTGCTACAACGCGAGATGCTCGACGAGCTGCAGGATATCTATGACAACAAACGCCTCAAAAACCTGTCCATGATACTCAACGGCACCCACAGCAGCGGTGGCCGCTACGGATATGGATATGGATATAGCTACAGCTATGGATATGGGTATGGTTACGGATACCACTACCACCAGAAAAAGTGAAAACTGAAAACTGAAAACTGAAAGCGTAAAGATAAAAGGTGAAAGCCAAAGTTTACACGGCCGATGTTTTTCTTTAACAAAAAACATACAATAGCAGCAAGCGGCATCCTGCAGCGCGCTACCGACCACCACTCCCACATACTCCCCGGAGTGGACGATGGCGTTGAGACAATCGCCGAGGCGCTGCACATACTCGCCACGTACGAATCTTTGGGAATAAAGGAACTGTGGCTCACGCCACACATAATGGAGGATATTCCCAACAGCCCCGCAAAGTTGCAAGCCCGTTTTGAGGAACTCAAAGCCGCATACACAGGTGACATACAACTGCACCTCGCAGCTGAGTATATGATAGACAACCACCTGCGCAAACTGCTGGATGACAACAAAGAACTACTTCCCTTAGGCAGCACAGGCAAGCACATTCTTGTGGAGACATCATACTACAATGCCCCGTTAAAGATGCGCGACACCCTGCAACAGATAAAGTCATTAGGTTATTTCCCACTGCTTGCCCACCCCGAAAGGTACATGTACCTCGATAATGCCGACTACCATAAGCTCCACAGCCAAGGCGTAAAGTTCCAGTTCAACCTGGTATCCCTTGCAGGTGGCTATGGCAAAGCAGTTCAGAAAAAAGCCTTGTGGCTCTTAAACAACGGACTTTACTCCGTTGCCGGCAGCGACCTTCACTGCGAGGAAGCCATTGAATACATCACCAAGTGCAAATTGAGCGAGAAGGAGATTGAGTTGGTAGAAAGATTATTGCACAACAAAATATAAAAAACACATATATGGGAGATAATAGACAACTGTCAAGAAATATGATTTACAACATTATGTTGTTTGTCATCAACTTGGGAATATCATTCTTCCTCACCCCATATATTGTCAACAATATCGGACGCGAAGCGTACGGATTCATTCCACTCATAAACAACATGATTGGTTATACATCCATTATAACCACAGCAGTAGGTTCAATGGCCGGACGTTTCATAACCATGAGACTGTATAAAGACGACTATGAGGGAGCAAGTTATTATTTCAACTCGGTATTTCTTGCTAATATCGTTCTCTCTGCGATATTCACAGTATTGTCAATCATTACGATATGCTATCTGCCACATATCCTTAATATTCCGGACTATCTATTGTCGGATGTCAAGTGGCTGTTCGTATTCACAGTCCTATCAATGTTGCTTGGTTTAAGTACTGGAATTTTAGGATGCGGATGCATGATAAAGAATAAAATAGATGTCAGCGTTTCGCGTTCATTGATACAAAATGCGGTCAGAGTTGGTTTAATACTGTTGCTTTTCGCCTGTCTTAAACCATCGATTGTCTATTTGAGCCTTTCGGCATTTATTTCGGCGCTATTGGGTGTATATTACAATTTCAAATTCAAGCGCCAATTCTTGCCCGAGATTCCAATTAAACCAAAAAAATATTTTTCCTGGAGCAAACTCAAAGAGGTAACTTTTTCCGGTATTTGGAATTCTGTCAACCAATTGAGTAACCTACTACTGTATCAACTGGATTTGCTTATAACCAACATTTTCATTAGCGCTGCTGCGACTGGAGAATACTCACTTGCTAAAATGATGCCTACACTCATACTTAGTTTCTTAGCTTCATTATCCGGTTCATTCTATCCGAAATTCAATATCCTGTATGCCGAAGGAAAAATAACGGCACTAAATGCCCTTGTCAAAAAGTCTATGAAGATTGTGGGACTTTTCGTTTCGATAGCAATAGGCCTGCTTATTGTATACAGCGACGCATTCTATACCCTTTGGGTACCCAATGAGGATGCGAACAACCTACATTGGCTGACGATTGTTACTGTAGCGCCAATGATTTTCGGCGGCAGCGTCACCCCTGCGTTCGGACTCTTTGCGAGAGCAAACAGGCTCCGAATTCCATCATTGCTTCTATTGGGTGCCGGTATATTAAATACACTTGTCGTATTCATTCTTTTAAAAACAACAAACCTTGGTATATGGGCCATAGCCCTGACCGGCGCCGTGCAAGGAGGTTTGCGCAATGCCTTATTCACACCAATATACGGTGCTAAATGCATCGGTCAGAAATGGAACGCACTGTTCCCTACAATGTTTAAGGCAATCTGTGGCTTGGGTATCGTTGTAGGTGTCGGTTATACAATAAAGATATTTATGCCGACAGACACTTGGATTAACCTCCTTGTCACAATGGGATGCGTTGCTGCAATATCGGTATTGTTGAACCTGACCATCATATTCAACAAATCGGAGAGAAATTATTTAAAGAACATTGTTTTAAGTAAAATAAAAATAAAAAGATAATGGATAGTATCAAACGCTTTATTGACTGCTATGTTCCCGTAACCGGCTGCACCCTGCGTTGCAACTATTGCTACATTACACAACACAGGCTGTTTGATGCAAAATTACCGAAGTTCAACTACCCGCCTGAACACGTAAGGAAAGCTTTGTCAAAAGAACGATTGGGTGGCACTTGCCTTATAAACCTTTGCGGAGGAGGCGAGACCTTGCTGCCACCTGAAATTATAGGGTATATCAAAGAATTGCTTGAGGAAGGACACTACGTGATGATTGTTACCAATGCCACTGTTGACAGACGCTTTGACGAGATTTCAAAGTTCCCCACCGAACTGACCAAAAGACTTTTCTTTAAGTTTTCATATCACTATCTTGAACTAAAAAGAAAGAACCTGCTCGAACGTTTCTTCAACAACATTAAAAAGGTACGTGATGCCGGTTGCTCTTTTACTCTAGAGGCCACGCCATCTGATGAATGGATACCATATATCGACGAGATGAAACAGGTTGCCATAGACAACGTTGGTGCAGTGTGCCACATAACAATAGCACGCGATGAGCGCGACCCGGACAAATTACCAATTCTCACATCGTTGCCAAGGGAAGAGTATGAAAAGACCTGGAATACATTTGATTCGGCACTATTCAACTACAAACTCTCTATTTTTGAAAAGAAACGTAAAGAGTTCTGCTATGCCGGAGACTGGTCTTTCTACCTGAACCTTGCAACTGGAACAATGACACAATGCTATTGTTCATACTTTTCACAAAACATCTTCGAAAATATCGAAGCTCCTATCAAATTCAAGGCCATTGGCAACAATTGCAGCCAACACCATTGTTATAACGGGCACGCATATTTAGCATTGGGCAATATACCACAACTTGATTCGCCCACATACGCAGAACTGAGGAACCGCACTTGCACCAACGGTAGCGAGTGGCTCAAGCCCGAGATGAAGCATTTTATGAACACCAAACTATGGCAAAGCAACAAAGAGTATTCGATTCTAAAGAAAGTAAAAGCCAACTGCTTTATAAAGGGTAAAATAGCTAAAGACAAAATAAGATACGCGTTAAAAAGAGTGCTAAAATGACAAGCCAAGAAAAAATCACTCAACTCAAAGAGTACATACATAGAAACCTGGTACCTTTAATCGATAATGACTATGTACTGCTCGATGTTCCATACTACACAAACATCGGCGATACGCTCATTTGGGAGGGTACAAAGCATTTTTTGAAGAATATACCACATAAATGCCTTTACACAGCATCTGTCGAGACATACAAATACCGCCCATTGCCGGCCGGTACAGTCATCTTGATGCAGGGAGGCGGCAATTTCGGAGACCTTTGGCGCAGACATCAGGATTTACGTCTTGAAGTTGTGAAAGCCTACCCCAACAACCGGATAATAATACTTCCGCAAACAATATTCTACAAAGACAACTTCGTTTTTGAAGCAGATGCAAAAATCTTCAACTCACACAAAGACCTGCATATCTGCGCGAGAGACACAGGCTGCCTCAATTTCTTGCAAAAGGCACTCACCTGCAACCTTTTACTTGTACCGGATATGGCATTCTGCATCAGTAGCAAATTACTGAAAAAATACAGCAAGAAAGAAGGAGAAAGAACATTGTTCCTAAAGAGGAACGACCCGGAATTTTGCGAATATGATTTTAACTCATATATTACAGAGAATCGTTCAATGCTTGATATCTGCGACTGGCCTACTATGGAACAACAGTTCAAAGCAAAAGCCTACCTTGACAAGCTTTTGTGGCACAAAGAAGAGATAGGAAGAATTCCCGACATATATGGCGATTGGGTTTTCCGCCCACATCAAGTAAAAAAAGGTGTTGAGTTTGTAAGCCAATATAAATAGGTATATTCCAACCGATTCCATGTTGCAATACTATCGTTGCTTTTGCACAAGGAGATAG
>JAZRGF010000045.1:0-12516 GCA_045644005.1 Bacteroidaceae bacterium
TCGTCGAGCGACGACAACAGCACGTGGTTTTCATCATCAAGTTCAGGAATTGGAACAACCAGCAAACCATGGTACTTACGGGTATTACAATCAACGATTGTAGAGCAATGGTATGCACCCGAGCGGTTTGTTCTCAAAATCTCCTTCTGTAACGACTCCTCCAAGTTCGTCATCAGCGTTTTTTCGAATCGCAAATAACTCATCTCGTACTATTTATTATGATTATAACTAAGTTTTTTCACAACCCCAAATATAAGGATTATAATAATCTATTACAAGTTGAAAGAGGTATTTTTAATAAAAAAGATAAAAAAACATAAAAAAAGCGACAAAAGTGATGAAAAAGAGCAACTCGAAGAATGAAAAACAGCCGTTTTGTCCAATAAAAAACTCCGCAAATTTATATTTGCGGAGCCTTCATGGAATTTATCTCACTGCCTCACGTACTCTCAAGAGTTTGTCGAGCAGCCCCTCGAGCAGGTCGAGACGGAGCATATTGGCACCGTCACTCTTTGCAACCGCCGGGTTCTCATGTGTCTCAATGAAAAGGCCATCGGCGCCAACGGCAATGGCGGCCTTTGCCATGGTCTCAATCATTTCGGGCATTCCGCCTGTAACACCAGTCGCTTGGTTGGGCTGCTGCAATGAATGGGTGATATCCATAACCACCGGGTAACCGAACTTCTTCATCTGCGGGATGCCACGGAAATCCACCACCAGATCCTGATAGCCGAATGTGGTTCCGCGCTCGGTGAGCATGACATTGCCCGCACCACCCTCGGACACCACCTTCTCGGCTGCATACTTCATGGCATCGGGCGAGAGGAACTGGCCCTTCTTGATGTTGACTATGCGGCCGGTCTTCGCTGCCGCCACAAGCAAATCAGTCTGGCGGCAAAGGAATGCCGGAATCTGCAGAATATCGACATACTCGGCAGCCATCTCAGCCTCCCGGGCCGAGTGAATATCGGTAACCACAGGTATATTGAATGTC
This sequence comes from Bacteroidaceae bacterium, assembly GCA_045644005.1. Taxonomy (GTDB): domain Bacteria; phylum Bacteroidota; class Bacteroidia; order Bacteroidales; family Bacteroidaceae; genus HGM04593. The sequence goes on from JAZRGF010000045.1 coordinate 995, forward strand.
TCGCGTACCCTGCGCAACACGCGCAACGCGTTCTCATCACCAATACCTGTAAAGGAGTCGAGACGTGAGCGGTTGGCCTTGCGATACGAGCCTTTGAACACATATGGAATATTCCTGTCCGCTGTCAGCGACATTACATGCTCGGCAATTCGCATTGCCATATCCTCACCCTCAATCACACAAGGGCCTGCAAGGAGAAAAAAGTTCTCGGTCGATGTCAAATCTCTTATCGTCATAACACTTATCTGTTTTTTATTTTAGTAGGTATTATCAAATTCAGTCTTTCGGGCTCCACCGTCACCTGCAGTGGAAAGGTGGGTGCAAAAGGGCGTCCGTCAATTCCAAGCCTTGCGCCGCCAACCGACTCTATCTCAATTTCAGTTGTCCTGTACGGCTCAACAAGCTCAAAGTTCAGTATCCTGCGGCGCAGCACCATGACAAGCCCCTTGAACAACCCGAAGAATGGCGACATTCTCATTGCCGAGACATCGAGCCAGCCATTATAAGGCACTGCGCTGGGCGTCATTCCATAACCGGTGGAGTTGCCAATGCACAGTATCATGAATTTCTTCTCGACATCCTGGTTGTTCAGCCTGAACTTCATCTTGAAATTCTGTCTGCTGAAGAGCAGATACAGGAACGCTCTTACACGGTACACCATCTTTGCAAAGATGGTACTTTTTTTGTTGGCAAGCGCAACAATCTCGGCCGACATGCCCACATTGAGCACATTCAGGAAATAGCGTCTGACCTCCACACCGTCGACATAGTAGCAACAGCTGCCGACATCAACCTTGCGCACACGCCCTGCAATAATATTGTCGACAGCACTCCTGTAATCATGGGACGAGAGCCCCCAGTATGTCGAATAGTCATTGGCAATACCGTTGGGAATAATTCCAAGTGCCACCTCGGCAGCCCTGTACGATGCCATCAAGCCATTCAATGCATCCTGCAACGCACCGTCACCGCCAATGACAACAACAGTATTGCACCCGTCATTGGCATACTTCAATGCCTGGCACTCTACCGAGTTGGCCGTGTCGGCACAGAAGAAGTCATACGCAACTCCTTTTTCATCGAGATACTCGCGTATCATGTTCCAGCGCTTCATCGGCTTCAACGCACCAATCATGGGCATATATATTATACCCCAGCAATGCCTGCCTTTACCCCTCGCCTCACTCATAAACCAAAGTCTTTATCTGTTCCAGGAGCTCGGGCAAAGGGCGCGAAGCATCAACCCAATGTATCTCCACTCCACGTTTCTCCATTCCGCGGAACCAGGTCATCTGGCGCTTTGCAAACTGGTGTATTGCAATCTCAAGGCCGGCAACCATATCATCATACCCCATTGCGCCGGTCAGGTACAGGGTAAGATATTTGTACACGAGGCCATAATATATCAACTGGTCGGGCTGCAGGCCACTGTCAAGCAAGCCACGCACCTCCTCGACCATGCCACCCTCGAGCCTCTCGCGCAGGCGGCAGCTTATTCTCTCCCGGCGCACCTCCCTATCCACCTGCACGCCAATGGTCAAGGCATTTATCTGCGGGAAATAGCGTTCCTCGACAGAGCAAGTGCGGTAATACTCCTCAATCTCAATGGCACGTATGGCACGTTTCTTGTTGTCGGTGTCGGTATTGTTATGCAACTGCTTGTAGGTCGCCAACAAAGTTGTCAGCTCCTCAAGGCTCTTCTCTTCAAGCTCTGCACGCAATGCCGGGTTCTCGGGCACCGGCAAAAGACGATATCCCTTGAGCACCGACTCCACATAGAGCCCACTACCGCCACACATTATGGGGTAGGCGCCACGGCTTCTTATATCGTCATAAGCAGCAAGGAAATCGCGTTGGAATTCAAAGAGATTATATTTTTCGCCGGCGTCGACAATATCAAGCAGATGCGACGGCACAGTAATGCCACCACGCGTGTACTCCGCAACATCCTTTCCCGTACCTATGTCCATTCCACGGTAGACCTGACGGCTGTCGGCACTTATAATCTCCGCACCGGGGATAGCCAATGCCAAATCCACCGCCAACGAAGTCTTGCCGCAGGCCGTAGGGCCCACTATCGACACAAGGTCATATTTTTCTTTACGTGTATGCATCAAGAGTTTATGTTATATGTTGCGAAGTTAATGCAACTTCACGGCAATAGCAAAATATGGACAGTTTTTTTATCCACAACATACACCACACGTGCGTACTACTATAACATGACAGGAGGGTGGCTTTTCAAAGCCACCCTCCATATTCCTTATTTATAAGTACAGAACTACTTACTTCTTGATCTTGAATGAGCGCACTGCAACACCCTCTTTCATAATCACTACAACATACACACCCTGCTCGGCCGATGCGAGTGATATCTCACGGAGTTCGCCGGCGCGTACCTCAAAGGCATCGTTGGCAACCAATTTACCGTCGGCTGCAAATACTGCAACTTCAAAGAGACCGTCCTCGGCAAAGAGAACATTTGCTGTACCCTCGAATGGTTTTGGATAAACCATGTAGCCACCCTCGGCATCTACATCGCTGATTGATGTCACAACCATGTAGTCCTCGATGGTCTTTGTTGTAGAGCCCCAAGAGTTTGTTGCAACAACTGTGATTGGGAACTTACCGTCGCCGCTGTTGTAAGTAGCGTTGGCAGCTGTAGCTGTAGATGAATTCAAACGTGCGCCTTCAATCATCCACTTTGTAGACTCATAATTCACGGGGAATACACCTGTGAGCATTGGCACACCAAGTGTTGTTGTCAACTGGTTCTGCTTGTAGTCGGTAGTCTTGCCACCCTCCTCTTTACCGGTTGTCATGTAACCGCCGGGAACCGCCGATGCATTCTGTCCCTTGTTGGGGAAGTAGATATAACCCTCGTTGTCGAGTTTTGTCTCCTCGAAGGTGAAGTAACCCTCAAGGTTTGTAGGAGCTGTGTCATAACCTCTCATGGCGCGCTGTACCTCCTCGGCAGTAAGAGCCTTGCTCCATATCTGCACCTCATCTACCCAGCCTGTCAAACTTGCAAGGTTTGTCATTGAACCACCGACATAGAAGTTGGCACCATTCCAATTCTTTGGACCAGCACCGCGTGACTGCCCGCTTGCAATGAGTTTACCATTGAGGTAGAGGCTGATGCTGCGACCCGCCTTCACCGCACAAACATGATACCATACACCCGGCATCAGGCTATAGCCGTCAGAGAGGATATCGACATCGTTGTTGTGCTCATAGTTGCCTGTTCCAGCTCTTGGAGCATCGGTACAGAGCGAGAGCTCGTTCTCGGCATTGTCACGGCCGATATTGTTGTTTGCTGCATAACCGGCAGGACGGATAGCTGTCCACATCTCACCCCATACACTCTCGGTCCAAGTGCCACCATAATTGCGGTTAACCTTTGTCATAAGCAATGTACCCAATGAAGCGTGCTCAAACTTCTCGACCTTGAACCAAAGCGCGAATGATGTATTCTGATACTCACTCATCACAGCTGCATCAACAGTGAACTGGTAAGGCTCGCTCATATAGAGTGACTGCGAAACGGTACATGGATTGCCCTCGTACTCGGTACCGGTAACAATGTCTGCAGCAAAGTTAACCTCCTGATCGGGGCCTGTAACCTGGGCAACATCCGACGCAATATCATTTACCTGTGGCAAACGACCGGTCTCCTCGGGAGTAACAAGGATAAGTGAACGGTTTGTAAGTACAGTTCCGCCGGTTCTCACCTTGACATCATAGCTGCCCACACTTGGCAACGATGTTGTAAAGGTTAGTACACCGTTTGTCGACTGAGAAACAATCTTGTCTGTGAGTGCATCATATATTGCGAATGTAGCTGTTGCGTGGTTAGGATCCTCGAAACCGATGGTAAACTCCTCGCCCGGCTTGATGATAGCCTTGTCAACGGTTAGAGTCTCAATCATTGTCAAAGGCTCCTCAATCTCCCGGCTCCAAACTATGTCGCTCATTGCGCGACCATCCTTGCCGACAGCGCGCACACCAATCTGCAACTTGTCTACCTTTGGAATCAAAGTTGCATCAACAACATATGCAGCCCAAGAAGTTGTAGTTGTGAGCAATGTCTCCTTGCCCTCCTGCTTTACATATATTTCATAGTACCATGCGCCAACCTCCTCGTTATAAACAGGGCAACCCTCATACTCGGCAGCACGTGAAGCAGGTGTAGGCATTGACCACACGAGTTTGATGTCGGCACGGTTATAGTAGCGTTTCATAACCTCGGCGTGAGTGATTGTCGGGGTCTGTGGTTGCTCGTTGAAGCTTGCGGGAACGAATGCGAACTCACCGAGCAACACCTCGTATGCAGCATTGGTATTCTTCACTGAAAGACCCACACAACCGATAACATCACCGGCAGCAAGACCGGCCTCTGAAGCCTTGATTACAACCTCGTTCCACTCACCGGCCTTGATATCACCGGCAACAGGGACATATACGAAACTATTCTCGCCACCCTCTTTTGCAACCATCAATTCGAGATTAGTTGCAGCTGCCTTTGGCTTGAATACAAGACGGAACTCGTCGTTTGCAGCCTCGACATTCCACTTTGTAGCAAAGAGACGTACATCGGAACGCTGTGTTGCACCATGTATCTTGAGACATGAGCCTGCGAACCATGCATCATCATAACAGAAGTCGAGGTTTACAGCATCGGCAGGCACTGTCTTGCCATCGCCGTTGTCAACCCACCAGCGCCATGTGGGGAGCAGGTCCTGCATGCCATAGTTATACCATTTGTGGTTCCATGTAGTAACGCCCTCCTTGTTGAAGAAACGGCCGTTACCCAGGTTGAAACGTGTAACGAATGGAAGTTCGTCGAGTGTTGAACGCTCAATGACAGCTGTTGCATAGCCGTGCCAATTCTTGAGGTCGCTGTATGATGATGTAACATTGGCATCGGTCAGGCCCGGCATGTTGAGCACATTGCGGTTACCGCCCGAGAAGAGCATCTCCTGCTTCTTCTGGTACTCGTTCTGCACGGCGTAGTCGCTCTGACCACCCTCGGTAGAGCTTACATAAAGCTGGTTGCGGTCGTGAGCACCCCAAACGACAACGCTCACAGGCTGGCGCATCAAAGCAGTCCAACCGGCATTACCGTTCCTTCCGTAACCACGTCCCTGCATGTCAAAACCGGCATACACATCGTATGTAGAACGGCCAAGTTCCTTAGCCTTGCTTGCGCTTGTGGCCAAACAGCTCTCGCTCCAGTTGTAGTTCAGGAAGAAGACATCTGTTACAGGCTGGCCGCTCTTTGTATCATGGAACCATGTATCATTTGCACCGTCGAGTTTACAGCCGTTGTCCGAGAGCTGACCCTGGTCTGACACGTACGCATACCAATCGACGTGGAAAGGCCAATTCAACTCATCGGCAATCTTGTGGCACTCGGCCAGGAACTCCTTGAAACGATTGTTAAGCATATACTCCCATGTACCCTCGGGGTTGAAACAGATACCATCAATTCCGTAATACTTGAGGAACTGGACAAGTTTGCGGGAATACTTGATAGTATCGCCATACGAATTACTCTGCTTTGCAGACAAATCCCACAAAGTCTTTCCTGCCGCTGAAGTGGAGTTCACCTGAGCACCCCAGTCAATGAAGTAGGTACAGCCGGTCTTTACACCGTTCTTGTGCGCAACGTCGTTGAACGCACCCGGAACACGCCAGAAACCGTTTGTCCAGTTAGAGTGGATGTCGACATACTGCCACATGTTGAAGTTGTCGCCATCGAAGTTGTAACGTGGCAGCGCACCCCACTTCTTTGTCATCTCGCCGGTTGGGGCCATCCAGCAGAACTTCTTGTTGTTCTCGTCGTTGAGAGCATCGTTGGCCTGGTCGCCCGGGCGGAAACGGTTCTTCAAGGGAACACGTGAAATCCAAAAGTTCTCATCGACATAATTGGCATCGCCGTTCCAAGGTTTACCCGGCTCCCACTTATCGAGAGCGGTAACAATGTTGTCGGGCGTGCCATTGTCTACATACTTTTCGTGTGTAGGCACACTCTGAGCCATTGCGGTAATGGACATGAACGCAATGGCCATGGTAAGTAAATGTTTTTTCATAATGGTATTGTAATTACAAATTTCAAATTCCAAACTATGGCGCTAATATACTACATATTTTTATTATAAAAATACTTTTTAAATAATTTATGCAAAGACTGTATCACATGTTTTTAAGAGAACAACTATCCACAAAGCGCCATAAATAGTTAAAAAATATGAAAAAGAAGGAAAGCTTCACACTATTTGCCTAACTTAGCGGTTAACAGTAAAAAGAGTTTAAAAAAATGTACGAATCACTTTTGTGCCTGCCCTATTTCCAAGGCATGAGCAAGGAAGACATAACGGCAATACTTGGAAAAGTAACACTTGAATTCAAGAAACACGGCGACGGCGACATCATAATACGCAAAGACGAGGAGTGCGACAAATTCGTCCTCCTTACACAGGGAAAAGCATTGGCTATCACCTCGCCCGACAAGGCTTTGTGCATCACCGAAGAGCTACAGGCCCCATTCTGCATTGAGCCATACTCCATCTTCGGGTACGACACCAAGTACAGGAGAGATTACATGGCAAAAGGCGATTGCACAATCCTCACCATTGACAAGCAACATATCTTCGGCGAGCTCTCAAAGCACCAAATCTTCACCATCAACTTGCTGAACATCATCTGTCTCAAGACACAACAGATGAACGAGCGCGTATGGAAATACACCGCAACTACCCTGCCGGGGCGCATAGCGCAGTTCATTGCCATGCGTTGCGAGACACAGAAGGGAGAGAAACACATATCAATAAAGATGGAACAGCTGGCAGCGTATCTTTGCGAGACAAGACTCAACATATCCAGAGCACTCAACGAAATGCAGGCTGCCGGGTTCATCACCCTGCACCGTGGAGGCATAACAATACATGCCATTGGAAAATTGCTGAAGGAGTTTGAGTGAGTGATATCACCAGAGCACATAAACAAAAAAATCTCGCAAATTGCGAGATTTTTTTGTGATTCCGAAGCGATTCGAACGCTTGACCCACGCCTTAGAAGGGCGTTGCTCTATCCAGCTGAGCTACGGAACCTACCTATTTACGCAAACACGGCATTTGCCCGTTTGCGACTGCAAAGATAGTGTGTTTATTTCTTTGTGCCAAAAAATTTACTCTTTTTTTTAACAACTGGATAGAATAAGCGGCAAGCGCACCTCGCATGACACACATTTAGTGCGGTAACCGACAGGTCAGTTTATGGATTAGTTTACAACACGCGCTTACTGCGACCCACGGGGCATGACTTACTCCACGCTACGCGCGACCAACCTCTGCACGCATCAAAGGAGCCACTCCGTGTCTCCACTTCGTTCGTGGGGAGCCTAATTAAAGTTGACAAAGCCGCCTTTTCGCATCCCGCGGGGCGTGACTTTCACCACGCTGCCCGCGACCTATTGCTGCAAAACTCGTCGATTAAAATAAAAATTGACAAAGCACACTATTCGCAACCCAAGCGGCGCGAACTGTGCCCGCGCTACGCTTGACCTTTTGCTGTGTGCTTTATCGATTAACATAAAACGAGGAGCGAAATCTCGCTCCTCGTTTTATGTTAATTCCACAAATTGCCCCATTCACCGCGGCTCTCGCCACCGAGCTGACCGCCGTTTGAGGTATCTACTGTTGTGTCACTCATTTTCAAAGATCCTGCAAGCATTGACTCTGCTGCTACGCTTACCTCTACTGCAAGAGGTGATACATAATTCTTTTTCATATCTTATATGTGGCCCCCTCCGTCTCCCCCATAATGGGGAGAGTTAGGAGGACTTTTCTAATTCACTCTATTTAATTAAGTGAAAAGTTATTACTCTTTAATATTGTCCCCTTTAAATTCCTCCCCTCAGGGGGAGGTTAGGTGGGGCTTCAGTTCCCTCTCCTTGGGAGAGGGTTAGGGTGAGGCTGTTTACTTCACCAACACCGCTACGCTTCGCGTGAACTGCTTTGCGTTCGTTGCAAAACATCAAGCGAGCTTGTGTTTTACTCACTTAACCAGCACTTTCTTGCCATTTACAATGTAGATACCGGGAGCCACAATGCGCTCCAGCTTGCGACCCTGCAAATCGTAAATAGTTTTCACACTTCCGTTTTCACTTTTCACCTCTGTTACGCCGGTTGTGCCATCGCCGAAGCGGAAACTGTATGATGCAAAGTTCGCACCACCCTCTTTCTCAGTAACCTCGAGATATGCCTTGTGGCCTGCGTTGTAGAATGTCGTTGCATCGCTGCCGTTCATAGCCTTGTACAAGCCTACGCCATCGGCGCCATTGGCAAGGACATAACACTCCTTGTTCTCGGGTTTTGTAACGAGAGTCTTGGCAAGTGTACCCTTCATCTCAAGGCTCATCACCTTTGGCGCAGCCTGAGTAATTTCAAGGTTGAATGTGGTAGCCTCGTCAACATTGGCATAGAGGACAACACCTGTGTTTGCAGGGATAGCCGACAGCGGTTCACTCAATGTAGCTGTGGGACAGTCAGTCTCCGCTGCAACCGTGTGTGCTGTAATCTCCATTGTAGATGGCATTGCAACTGACACAGGCGCGTAGAATGTAGCGAACTTGGCAGCAGTGACAGTAACCGGCAGTGATGTAACCTCCTCGATTGTCCAGTCACCACCAACATATACGCCACCGGCAACACCAATTTTTACTGTATTCTCGGCTGTGCCCTTCTTGAAGTGAGCGACGTTGCCTGCGTGACCAACAGCCTCGTAACCGCCAACCTTGTTAAGGAACAGGCCGTTTGAGTATGAAAGGAGCTTGCCTTCCTGGGTCAAGTAGAAGATTGATGCAGCATCAGCCTCATCAGCGACAGTCAACGAAGCACCGGCCGAGAGATACTTGTCGCTTACATCCTTGAAGCGATAGTACTTTGCAGGCTCAACAGCCACCACACTGCCGTCAACGCCATCGAACACATAGAGTGAAGAACCGGGCAATGTGACTGTCAACTCGGTGTCGATATTGATAGCCTCGCCCTCGGCAAAGCCTGTGAGCGCCACCTGGTCGGCAAATGACTTGCTGAATGTGACTGTTGTGTTGATATACGCAGGGATGTCAAGTGCCTCGCGCAATGTAAACTTGTAAGTCTGGGCATCGTTAGCACCGTTGCGTAGGGCCAATGTTGCCTTCTCGCCGTTCCATGAAGCCCAACCATAGACCTCGGCCTTTGCACCGGTCCATGGATTGCCACCCACCCAGTGAGCATCGGGCAATACATCGGCATTCTTCAACTGCCAAGCCATGCAATCGGCAATCTCGCCCCAAAGAGCACCCTTCTCACCAGTGTGAGGATTAACGAGGTTGTTTGTCAACTCGTAGTCGTTGTAGAGCTCGACCATACCCGAACCGCACACGAATGCGCAACGTAACTCACGCACCACGGCATCCCAATCGCGGCTTGTGCTTGCAGGCTCGCTGAAGTTGGTAAAGATGAATCCGTGGGTCATCAATGTGTTTATTGGGCAGATTGGCGAGTTCTGCACGAAGTTCTGGTATACAAGACGGTCGCGGTATGTAATCCAGTTCTCGCGGTCGTTACGGTTGTTACCAATCTCGCCATAGTCCTTCTCCTGGCGCCATACAGCATCGGTGAACTGGAACCAGAATGGTGAAGCCCATGTACCTACAGTTGTATTGAGGAAGACATCCTCCTTGATGCCACGCAACACCTGCTCGGCCATAATGATAGCCTCGGCATTCTCATTGCCCGGCGCACCGGCATCGGGACCTACAGAAGAGAACTGCGCCGAGATACCGTCGAACTTGAAGAAACGGAAGTCATAACCCTTGTCGCGGAGCAAGCCGGTAACGGCATTCACAAACACATCATAATAAAGCGGGTTAGAAAGCTGCATACCGCCGGTCTTTGTGCTGTTCCAATAGTTCTTACGGTAACCGCCGCTTGTACCGTAACCGCCTACAGGACCCAGCCAAGCACCCTGGCCTGCACCCATCTGGCGACCAATGTTGTCCATATTTGTAAACCCTTGTGGGAAACCGCTGTGGAACTGCCACTCACCGTATGCATCCCTACCGTCATCCCATACAAAAGCGTATGGAGCAACGCCGTACTTGTCGAACAACTGTGTCTTCCACTCACGGAGGATAGGCAAACAATCTTCTTCTGTAAAATTCTCATGTTCTTTACCTGGTGCAGCATTATTGCGGTCAATGTTGACCTCGTACCAGCTGATGTATACAGGAACTGCACGCCAGGGCACTGCACGCTCACGCTCGCTGTATGCAAGGAACGAACGACGGGCCTGTCCGGGAGCAACGACACCCACAACAGCCGACACATTCCACTCTTTGCCGGCAGCAAGGGTTGTCTGGCGACGCCACTCACCCTTGATTGGTGTAGTCTCGGGAGATACCAAGTGTACGGTGTAGTCAACCTTCAACAGCAGATTGATGTTACCGGTTGAGTTTATCGACTCGGAATTGTCGGCAAAATAACGGATTGTATATACACCGGGTGAGAATACATTAAATTTATATACATTATTACTGCGCTCACTACCGGTATATCCTGCGTGGTAGTCATCGACAGTCACATTGCCTGTCTCATCGAGCAAGTCAACACCCACAATGTTCAATCTATGGCTTCCGCTGCTGTACAGGAACTCCACACTGAGCTGACCGGCAGATGTAATCTCAACCAAGTGCTCGATGACACGGGCATTCTCATCGCTGCAGCCAACCTCGTTCACACGGTTAGGAATCTCGTCGGCAGGGAGTGTTTTCCAATCGCTTGGCTCCCATGCATCGGCAACAGCCTCATTCTCGTTGATTGTAGCAAAGAGTACAGGCGCTACATATGCAGTGTGTGTGTATGTGATGTCGCCGTTGGTGTCGGTACCGCCATTGCAATAGTCGGCGATATAACGTACCTTGTACAGGCCACTCTCGGGCACTGTCACATTATATGTTACTGTAGAAGAAGAACCGGTGAAGCCATTCTTGAACTCCGCGGCAACAACATTTCCCTTGTAGTCAATGAGCTGCACACCGAGCATGTAAAGTCCGTGATTACCACGTGCATAGTCAAACAAGATGCTCAGCTCGCCTTTCTCTATTGAATATAGTTCGGTATCCTTGTATTTTGCAGTACCTGCTGCTGTAGTGCCTTCTGGCAAAGTGCCGTCCCAGTTAGCAAAGCCTGTCCAAGCCGATGTCCAGCTGTCAGTGTGTGTGCCGCCACTGATTTCTCCAACAGCAGCAAGAGTGAAGTCAATGTTACCATTGCCCTGCACTCCGTCGCTTTTCCTGTCAACGAACAGGCGCACGATATAAGCATCGTCCTTTGGAACTGTCACAGAGTAGGTATTATTGCGGCCACTGCCACCGGTGAAGCCCACGTGGTAGTCACTTGAAACTACGCCGTCGCAATTGATGAGCTGAACGCCAAGGAGATTGAGACCGTGGTCGCCGCCGGTATAATCAAAAA
>JAZRGF010000046.1:0-11083 GCA_045644005.1 Bacteroidaceae bacterium
AAGAACAGGAACACAGCCAACATGGTGTAGTAGCCGAAACGCTCACCTGTGTTGGCAAGGGCCAAAGCCCAAAGACCTTTAGGATGTCCGTTAAACATAGATAAAAAATTAAAAGTTAATAAATATTCCCGTATTCAGGGGGCAAGCCCCATCCGCCTCAATGGATTCCCCGCAAAGGAACATATATAGCGGAACTGCTCAAGGAAAAAACTTTGGACGCCCGAATGCTGTCATTTGTCAAGCAAACAGTCCAGACAAAGCAATGGACAACATTGCAAAAAGCCAATTTTTCCGTAAGCAACCGCAAATATAGATAAAATAAATTATATTTTGAAATATAGCAGACCAAATTTCAGACTTCGGGCATAATAAAAATCAAAAAGCAATACAAAAATCAACCCGACAGACGGCACACACAACCAATAGTAAAGCAAAACATAAACATTCGCCACCATTTAAACAATTTTTGTAAAGAAATTGTTACAAATGACAATGTGTCAAAAAGTACAAACCGGGCACATCGAAACAATGAATTTACAAAAGCTACAAAAGAATTAATCCAAAACAAGAATACTCACACACAAATACCCTGTCTAATAATTCATTAACAGATTCAAGACTCAAAAATAGTCAAAGATTGGAAAGAGAGAAAACCGAGATGATAAAAGCACAGAAAAGGAATAGGGAAACGAAGTGTAGACAAAAAAGCAATTTTAGGCACATTCTTTCTTTGCTTTTCGCGCGTTATATATTATCTTTGCATGGAAAACAAATCAAAATCTTATACAAAATGAGCGACCAAAGATACATGATGCGCGGAGTTTCTGCGTCGAAAGAGGATGTTCACAACGCAATCAAGAACATCGACAAAGGTCTTTACCCAAAAGCGTTCTGTAAAATCATCCCCGACATTCTTGGCGGTGACCCCGAGTATTGCAACATAATGCACGCCGACGGCGCAGGCACAAAATCGTCATTGGCATATCTCTACTGGAAAGAGACTGGCGACCTTGGTGTGTGGAAAGGCATTGCGCAGGATGCACTGATAATGAACATCGACGACCTTCTCTGCGTTGGTGCAACCGACAACATCCTTGTTTCATCGACCATCGGCCGCAACAAGCTTCTCATTCCCGGCGAGGTAATCTCGGCCATCATCAACGGAACAGACGAGTTGCTTGCCGAGCTTCGCGAAATGGGCGTGGGTGTATATGCCACCGGTGGTGAAACTGCCGACGTTGGCGACCTCGTGCGCACCATCATCGTTGACAGCACCGTTACATGCCGCATGAAGCGCAGCGACGTTATCGACAATGCAAACATCGCAGGCGGCGACGTAATCGTAGGCCTTGCATCATACGGACAGGCAACATACGAAAAGGAGTACAACGGCGGTATGGGCAGCAACGGCCTCACATCGGCACGTCATGACGTATTCAGCAAGTACCTTGCCGAGAAGTACCCCGAGAGCTATGACAAGAATGTGCCCGACGAACTCATATATTCAGGTGGTCTGAAGCTGACCGACGAGGTCGAGGGTTCACCACTCGATGCCGGCAAGCTCGTCCTTTCACCAACCCGCACATACGCACCTATCGTAAAGAAGATTCTTGACGCATTGCGCCCCGAAATCCACGGTATGGTACACTGCTCGGGCGGTGCACAGACCAAGGTAATGCACTTCGTTGAGAACAAGAAGGTAATCAAGGACAACCTCTTCCCCATTCCACCGCTGTTCAAGGCAATCAAGGAACAGAGCGGCACAGACTGGGCCGAGATGTACAAGGTTTTCAACATGGGCCACCGTCTGGAGGTTTATGTAAAACCAGAACATGCCGAGGAGATTATCGCCATAAGCAAGAGTTTTGGCGTGGATGCCCAGATTATCGGCCGCGTTGAGGAGTGCGACCACAACGAGTTGATTATTGAGAGCCCTTACGGTACATTCAAATACTAAATCTTATGCCTTGCGTGCGCACGCAAGGCATATTATTACAACAAACAATGGAGAACAATTCACTGCTGAGCAAACTCAATGACCTTGAGGCAAGGTTCCAGGAGGTGTCGACACTCATCACCGACCCTTCTGTAGTTGCCGACATGAAGCGTTACGTAAGGCTCAACAAGGAATATCGCGAACTGGAGCAGATACTCGATGCGCGCAAGCGCTACATAAACCTGCTCACCACCCTTGCCGAGGCAAAAGACCTGCTTGCCAACGAGAGCGACCAGGAGTTGCGCGAAATGGCACGCGAAGAGATTGACACCTGCGAAAAGGAGATACCCGCAACCGAGGAGGAGATAAAACTCCTGCTCATACCGGCCGACCCACAGGACGACAAGAATGCCATCCTTGAGATACGCGGTGGAACAGGCGGCGACGAGGCGGCAATCTTTGCCGGCGACCTCTTCCGCATGTACACAAAGTACTGCGAGAGCAAGGGTTGGAGGCTTGAGGTATCGAGCTGCAGCGAGGGAACATCGGGCGGTTACAAGGAAATCATCTGTACCGTGACCGGCGAAAAGGTGTACGGTACGTTGAAATACGAATCGGGAGTACACCGCGTGCAGCGCGTGCCTGCTACCGAGACACAGGGCCGCGTACACACATCGGCAGCTTCGGTTGCCGTACTGCCCGAGGCCGAGGCCTTTGACGTGGAGATTACCGAAAGCGCCATAAAGTGGGATACTTTCCGTTCAAGCGGTGCGGGTGGCCAGAACGTGAACAAGGTAGAATCGGGTGTGCGCCTGCGCTACCCTTGGCTCAACCCCGAGACCAACCAGGTGGAAGAGATCCTCATAGAGTGTACCGAGACACGCGACCAACCCAAGAACAAGGAGCGCGCACTCGCACGCTTGCGCACACTCATTTATGACCGCGAGCATCAGCGCTATGCCGATGACATTGCCAACAAGCGCAAGACAATGGTATCTACCGGCGACCGCTCGGCAAAGATACGCACTTACAACTACCCGCAGGGACGCATTACCGACCACCGCATAAACTACACGATATATAACCTCAACGCATTCGTGAACGGCGACATACAGGACTGCATTGACCACCTGATAATTGCCGAGAATGCCGAGAGAATGAAAGAACAGGAATTATAACAATAACAAAAACGATATATCTGCTGACCAGAGTTGTCATATCGAACGAACGTGAGATATCTCAATCACGTTTTTGAACCCCCTCACACATGGTTCGGGATGACAAATGGCAAAAACCAATCACCCTGGCCAACTGCTATATCCTCATTTAAAAAACATATTGACTATGAACAGACAGGAACTTATCAAGCAAATCAAGGAAAAGCGCTCATTCTTGTGCGTAGGTCTCGACAGCGATATAAAGAAGTTGCCCGCACACCTGCTCGGCTGCGAGGACCCCATCTTCGAGTTCAACAAGGCCATTATTGATGCAACAGCAGCTTACACCGTTGCATACAAGCCAAACCTTGCATTCTATGAGGCGGGCGGCGTAAAGGGCTGGATAAGCTTTGAGAAGACAGTGAACTACATAAAGGAGAACTACCCCGAGATCTTCATCATTGCAGACGCAAAGCGTGGCGATATAGGTAACACATCATCACTCTATGCGCGCTCATTCTTCGAGGAGATGAAGGTTGACTCAATCACAGTAGCTCCATACATGGGCGAGGACAGCGTGAAGCCATTCCTTGCATACGAAGGCAGTTGGGTGATTGTACTTGCACTCACATCAAACCCAGGTTCACACGATTTCCAGTTGACAAAGGACGAGAACGGCACAATGCTCTTCGAGAAGGTTCTTGCTACATCAAAGAACTGGGGAAGCGACGAGAACATGATGTACGTTGTTGGCGCCACACAGGGCAAGTCATTCGAGAACGTGCGCAACATTGTTCCAACACACTTCCTTCTCGTTCCCGGTGTGGGTGCACAGGGTGGCTCACTCGAGGAGGTTTGCAAATATGGCATGAACGACGATTGCGGTCTGCTTGTGAACGCAAGCCGCGCCATCATCTTCGCCGACAGCAGCGAGAACTTCGCAGCCGTTGCAGCAGAAAAGGCAGCCGACTACCAGAAGCAGATGGAGAATGAGCTCAAGTTGAGAAACATCATTTAACACCTTCGGCGACAAATAGGCCACTTTTTTTATTAAAAAGGCATATAGTTAATCAAACATTAGCACTACTTTCGCATTAATATAAACAACAGCCCTACAGGATATGAAATTCACTGCAAGACAGATTGCGTCGTTCATTAACGGTGAAGTGATTGGCAATGAGAATGCCGAGGTGTACACCTTTGCAAAGATTGAGGAGGGAACTCCCGGTGCATTGTCGTTCCTTGCCAACCCAAAGTATACCGATTATATATATAGTACAAAATCATCGGTAGTCCTGGTGAACCGCGACTTTGAGCAGAAGGGCGAAATAACGGCTACACTCATAAAGGTGGACAATGCCTACCAGAGCCTTGCCACCCTTATGATGATGTTCGAAGCAAGCAAGCCCAAGAAGCAGGGCATCAGTTCATTGGCATCAATTGCCCAAAGCGCAAAGATTGGCAAGAACTGTTACATTGCGCCGTTTGTTGTCATTGGCGAAGGTTGCGAAATTGGCGATAACTGTTGCATACACGATGGTGCCTCCATTGGCGACGGAGCAAAGATTGGCAACAACAGCCTGCTCTATGCCCACGTTACCGTGTACCACGACTGCCGCATTGGCAACGGTTGCATACTGCACAGCGGGTGCGTGATTGGAGCCGACGGATTTGGCTTTGCACCTACCGCCGAGGGATACAACAAGATACCGCAGACTGGAATTGTTGTCATTGAAGACAATGTTGAGGTTGGAGCCAACACCTGCATTGACCGCGCGACAATGGGAACGACAACCATCCACAGCGGTGTAAAGATTGACAACCTGGTGCAGATTGCACATAATGTCGAGGTGAGCAGCCACACAGCCATGGCAGCACAGGCCGGAATAGCCGGCTCTACAAAAATTGGCGAATGGTGCGTCTTCGGCGGCCAGGCCGGCGTGTCGGGACACAGCACCATTGGTGACCATGCCACCGTTGGTCCACAGTGCGGAACATTGGGTAATGTAAAGAGCGGCGTCACCCTGATGGGCACACCGGCAATGGACATGAAAGAGTTCCTGCGCACTGCGGCATACCTCAAGCGCCTGCCTGCACTTGACAAGAAAGTAAAGGAACTCACAAAGGAGCTCGAAGCTCTAAAGAACAAACAATAAGTAAACCTCCATGAACAAGCAGAAGACACTCAACGGCAGTTTCTCACTCTATGGAAAAGGCTTGCACACAGGCCTTCACCTGACCGTGACATTCAACCCGGCACCCGAGAACTACGGATACAAGATACAGCGCATAGACCTCCCAGGAGAGCCAATCATTGACGCTGTAGCCGAAAATGTCACAGAGACAACACGTGGCACCGTACTCACCAAAGGCGAGGCGCGTGTAAGCACCGTTGAGCACGCAATGGCAGCACTCTTCGCACTTGGCATAGACAACTGCCTCATGCAGGTCAATGGTCCCGAGTTCCCCATTCTTGACGGTAGCGCAATACACTATGTCGAGAACATCGAGCGTGTGGGAATAAAGGAGCAGAACGCCGAGAAGGATGTTTTTGTAATAAAATCAAAGATTGAAATAAAGGACGAGAAGAGCGGCAACTCCATCATCATTCTGCCCGACGAAAAGTTTAGCCTGAATGTGCTTATACACTATGACAGCGACCTGCTCTTCAACCAATACGCCACATTGGAGGAGATGGAGGACTTCAAGAGAGAGATTGCATCGAGCCGCACATTTGTGTTCGTACGCGAACTTGAGGCACTCCTGAACCTTGGACTAATAAAGGGTGGCGACCTCGACAACGCCATTGTCATCTATGAGCGCGAGATGCCGCAGGACAAGTATGACCGGCTCACCGATGTGCTGGGTGTTCCACACATGGATGCAAAGAAGCTGGGTTACCTGAACCACAAGCCACTTGTATGGAACAACGAGCCTGCACGCCACAAGCTGCTCGACATCATCGGCGACCTTGCACTCATTGGCAAACCACTGCAGGGACGCATCATCGCCACCTGCCCTGGGCACACCATCAACAACAAGTTCGCACGTGCCATGCGTAAAGTCATACGCGAGCACCAGATTCAGGCACCGTTGTATGACCCCAACCGCGAAGCGCTGCTCGACATAAGACAGATAAAGAAACTGCTCCCACACCGCAGCCCAATGCTGCTCATTGACAAGGTCACGGAGATTGGTTCGGACTACATTGTGGGTGTGAAGAACGTGACAATGAATGAGCCTTTCTTTGCCGGACACTTCCCCGACGAGCCAATAATGCCGGGCGTGCTGCTTGTTGAAGCAATGTCACAATGCGGAGCATTGTTCGTGCTCAACCAATTGGAGTCGCCCGAGAAGTACTCGACCTACTTTGTTAAAATAGACAAGATACAGTTCCACAAGAAGGTTGTACCAGGCGACACGCTGATAATGAAGGTTGAACAGAAATCGCCGTTCCGTCACGGCCTTTCAGTAATGAAGGGATATCTCTTCGTTGGCGAGAAACTGGCTGCAGAGGCCTCATTTGTAGGACAGATAATAAAGAACAAGGAATAAACTAACTTCAATCAATCATGCTCAATCAACTATCATACATACATCCCGGCGCAAAAATCGGCGAGAACTGCATCATTGAACCATTCGTATACATTGACGACAATGTTGTCATTGGCGACAACTGCCACATCATGGCACACGCATCGGTGCTTAGCGGTACACGCATGGGTAACGGCAACAGGGTGTTCCACGGAGCCGTTGTGGGCGGCATACCCCAAGACCTTAAATTCATTGGCGAGCAGACCACTCTTGAGATTGGCGACAACAACACCATACGCGAGAATGTGACACTGAACCGCGGCACGGCATCAAAGGGAAAGACCGTCATTGGCAGCAACAACCTTTTTATGGAGAACTCCCACATAGGCCACGACTGCGTCATTGGCAGCAACTGCATCATAGGAAACTCTTCAAAGATTGCCGGCGAGGTTGTCATTGAGGACCATGCCATCCTGAGTGCATGCGTGCTTGTGCACCAGTTCAGCCACCTTGGACGCCACATAATGGTACAGGGAGGCAGCAAGGCAACAATGGACATACCACCATACGTGGTTGCCGGACGCGACCCATTGCACTATTGCGGTGAGAACATTGTGGGATTGCGCCGTCGCGGTTTCTCAAATGAGACAATCAGGAACATTCACCAGGCATACCGCCTGATCTATGAGGGAACGGTAACTGCCGGCTTGGCAAAAATAAAGGAGACAATGCCAATGACTCCCGAGGTGGAGGAAATCATTGATTTTGTAGAGAACAAATCAAAGAGAGGCATAATAGGAAAATGACAGACGCTGTTCGCGGTATACGACACCGTTGCAGCATATATATACATTAACGGAAAATTAAAACAACACACTATGGTATACAAGTTCAGACTACTATCGGACGAAGTTGAGAACTTCAGAAGAGACATTGAAATTGATTCAGAGGCTACATTTCTTGAACTTCACAAGGCAATCCTTGATGCAGCAGGCTACCCCGACGACCAGATGACATCATTCTTCATCTGCAACGAGCGTTGGGTGAAGGAACTGGAGATTACACTCGAGGATATGGGTGGAATGTCCGAGGACGAGAGCTACGTAATGGCCGAAACAATCATTGGCGACATCATTGAGGAGGAGAAGCAGAGACTGGTATATGTATTCGATCCACTTGGCGACCGCGTTTTCTACATGGAGCTCAGCAAGATAGAGTTCGGCAAGGACATTGACCAGGCCGTGTGCACAAAGTCTGTAGGTGACGCGCCCGCACAGACACTCAACTTTGACGAGCTGATGAACAAGGCTCCAATTGTTGAAGCAAGCGACGACTTCAACGAGGACTTCTATGGCAGCGACAGCTACAACGACGATGACCTCGACCCCGATGGCTATGGCATTGGCGACATTGCCGACATGAGTTCTATCGACGACCTCTATTGATTCTTTTTTAACAATAAAAGAGAAATGAAGAACAGCCTTGTTGTACTCATTGGCCCCACGGCAGTTGGCAAGACTGCTACAAGTTTTGCCATTGCCGAGCACTTCAACAGCCCCATCATTTCGGCCGACTCGCGCCAGATGTACAGCGGCATGGAGATTGGTACAGCAATGCCATCCAAAGAGGAACTTGCAAAACACAAGCACTATTTTGTGGGACAGCTTGCTCCCGGCGACTACTACAGCGCTGCACGTTACGAAGCCGATGTAATGGAACTGCTTGAAAAAGAGTTCCCACTCCACCCCACAATGCTGCTCACAGGCGGCTCCATGATGTACATCGATGCCGTATGCTATGGTATCGACGATATCCCCACTGTCGACGAGCAGACACGCGCAATGGTCATCGACAAATATAACCGCGAGGGGCTGGAGAGCCTTGCCGCAGAGTTACGCCTGCTAGACCCCGAATACTATGCCGAGGCCGACATAAAGAATCCCAAGCGCGTGATGCACGCACTGGAAATATGTTACATGACCGGCAAGAAGTACAGTTCGTTCCGCACCCGCAAAAAGAAGCAACGCCCGTTCAACATAATAAAGATTGGACTGCGCCGCGACCGCGAGGAGTTATATGAGCGCATCAACCGCCGTGTAGACATTATGATAGAGCAAGGTCTTGTAGAGGAGGTGAAGCGGTTTGTCCACCTCAAAGAGCACAATTCGCTTAACACTGTAGGCTACAAGGAAATCTTCAAATACCTCGATGGTGAGTGGACGCTCGACTTTGCTATTGAAAAGATTAAGCAGAACACGCGCATCTACTCCCGCAAACAGGTAACATGGTACCAGAAAGACGAGGAGATAACATGGTTTCATCCCGATGATATAGAAGGAATACTAAAACATATAGAGGAGAAAATTTAACTTTTCTCCTCTATCGTTTTATATAAACGGCCTTGCCATGTTTTCCTCTCTCTCATTCGCGCCTTCACCTTGTCCACGAGTTCATGGTTCTTTATTCCCCAATCGGGGGCTATGAGCAGCTCTTTTGGCGACTGCGATGCAAAACGCTCAAGCACCAGATCGGGGTTCAACCTCTCAATGTAGTCAACAACCGTGTCAATATAGTCATGCATTGCAAAAAGGTGAAATTCTCCGGGGCACTCGGCATACTCCTCGGCCATACGCGTTCCCCGCACAACTTGCAACTGATGAAGTTTGAGCGTTGTTAGCGGCAGGTGAGACAACTCCTCGGCCTGGCGCATCAAATTCTCGCGCCCCTCACCCGGCAAGCCAAGAATTATATGTGCTCCAACAGGAATGCCTGCTGCAGCAGTGCGCCTTACAGCATTGACCGCACAAGCATAATCGTGACCACGGTTAATTCGCTTCAGGGTTTCATCGTCAGTGCTCTCAATGCCATACTCAACAAGTACAAAAGTAGTCTTTCCAAGCTCGGCCAAGTATTCAAGCAACTCGTCGGGCATACAATCGGGGCGCGTACCAATGACAATGCCCACACAGCCATCAACGGCTAAAGCCTCATTATAACGTTGTTTGAGTACATCAAGCGAATCGTATGTATTTGTGTATGCCTGGAAATAGGCCAGGTATTTCATATCGGGATATTTATGCGCAAAAAACGAGATACCTTCACGCATCTGCTCTGCTACCGGACGATTACGGTGGCAATAGGCTGGATTGAACGTTTGGTTATTGCAGAACGTACACCCGCCCCGCCCCACTTTCCCGTCGCGGTTGGGACAGGTAAACCCAGCATCAATTGTTATCTTCTGCACCTTGCACCCGAAGATACCACGCAGATAGCTGCCGAACTCTTTATATAAAAAACTCTCTTCACGCATAATTGTGCGAATATACAAAGAAACTGTCACAAACAGGTGATTCTGCCACCATTTTTGAAGCTACCATAAGATAACAGGCCTTATAGTTCTGTTTTCCAGTACATTGAAAAAATGTTTTGAGCATCTTTTGTTGTTTATTACAAAAAATCACTATATTAGCAAAGTTTACCACTAAAATGCAGAATTATGATTATAGCTATAGATTTTGACGGAACAATTGTTGAGCATAGATATCCCGAAATTGGAGACGAGCTGCCATTTGCAACGTACACCTTGAAAATGCTTGCCAATCAACAGCACAGGTTGATTCTATGGACCGTGCGCAGAGGCCAATTGCTTGAGGATGCTGTTGAATGGTGCAAGAAACATGGTGTGGAATTTTATGCCGTAAACAAGAATTTCCCCGAGGAGATACTTGACGACGCCAATTGTTATGGAAAAATCAATGCCGACCTGTTCATTGATGACCGCAACCTAGGTGGAATACCGGATTGGGGTATAATATACAAAATGGTTACAGAAAATAAAAGTTGGAAGGAAATATACAAGGAGAAATCCGCTACCGACAAACCAAAGAAAAAGGGTTGGTTCTGGTAATTCCCATCAGCGCTGGTAAGCACACTACCCCACGCAAGGTTGAGTATTACGTTTTTCATTCAAAGAAGTAGCAAAAAGCGTCATCAAGCCACGCAGCAAACAACATTGGCTATCAACAATTTACTTTAAGACTTAAAAAAAGTTTTAAAATTACAGTAAAAAAGTGTCAAAAAAATTCGCCAATTCAAATAAAAGTTATACCTTTGCAAAGCATTAAGGAAATGCGCTGTTAGCTCAGTTGGTAGAGCAATTGACTCTTAATCAATGGGTCCAGGGTTCGAGTCCCTGACGGCGTACAGAAGTGAAGAAAGCCAAAAGCTTTCTTCACTTTTTTATTCATGTTTCATTAAAAAAATAGAGTTGGAGAGCAAAAAAATATATCAAAAATTTGCAGATTCAAATAAAAGCAGTAACTTTGCAACGCGTTAAGGAAATGCGCTGTTAGCTCAGTTGGTAGAGCAATTGACTCTTAATCAATGGGTCCAGGGTTCGAGTCCCTGACGGCGTACAGAAGTGAAGAAAGCCAAAAGCTTTCTTCACTTTTTTGTA
>JAZRGF010000047.1:0-5118 GCA_045644005.1 Bacteroidaceae bacterium
AATCAGTCATAACAGCCTTTTGCTCGCGAGTCGCAAGCGACATCCCTCGGCCGGCTGTTATTTGCCGCAAACAGCTGTTCGTTCAAGCATCGGGGACAAAACAACTCGCTTATCACGCAATAACAGCATCGCGTATATGCACCGCTCAAACAAATTTTGTCCTGTTTCCGATGCTTGCCCGGCTGTTTGCTGTGATTTTGATGGTGCCGGTTTTTAAATATTACCATTGTACGCGCTATACTGCATGGGGTACGTAAATGAATCTTCATCGCAAAGGTAATTCCCCGCCAAGGGCGGAAAGTTACGTGTAAGCGAGCGTAAGCAATTTCAAAGAAGTTAAAATGGCTGTTAATTCAATACGTCAATAAGCTATATCCCAAACTTAAAGCAAACCGGATTATCCACACCTTTTTGCGACTGAGCGGTTTTATATGAGCCCCTGAAAGAGTATTGCCGCACCTACTGTCATGGCGCCGGCAACGGCGACAGAGAGACTGCTCATGGCGCCCTCAACCTTTCCAAGCTCCATGGCTTTTGAAGTTCCCATAACGTGTGATGCGGTACCGATGGCGATGCCTTTGGCGATTGGGTCCTTGATGCCAAGTATGCGGCACAGCACTCCGCCGGCAATGTTACCGAAGAGACCTGTTATCATGATAGCCGACACGGTGATGGCTACATAGCCGTCAAGCTCCTGCGAAAGACCTATGCCTATGGCTGTGGTGATGGATTTGGGGAGCAGGGTGACGTACTCGGTGTGGTTGAGCCCGAAAAGCAGTGCCATGGCAAAGATTGAGAAACCGCTTGTGATGACACCCGATGCTATGCCTATGAGTATTGCCGGGAGGTTCTTCTTAAGTATTGTCACCTGTTCGTAGAGTGGGATTGCGAGTGCAACGGTAGCGGGTGTGAGCAGATAGCTCAGGTATTTGGCTCCGTTGTTGTACTGGCTGTACTCGATATCTGTAACCAGCAGCGTTGCTATTGTCATGGTTATTGCCAGCAGCAGCGGGTTGCAAAGAAAGAAGTTTATCTTTTTCTTTATTATGGTGCCAAGAATGTAGGTGCCAATGCTTATGGCTACACCAAAGAACAGCGAGTTTCCAAGTATATCTTTCATTGCTTCTTCTCCTTTCTCTTCAGGTTTATGATGAATTGTGTGGCGTGCCCCGATGCGAGGATTACAAGCACGGTGGATACAAGCGCAATGACAATGATTGCGGTGAGGAATCCTTGCATTATGTCCCATGACTCAAGCAGCCCTACGGTGGCGGGGATGAACATCATTGGCATTATCTGTACCAGAAAATGGCCTGTCTCCTTAACGGCAGTGAGCTTGATGATACCGGTGCACAATGCGGTGAAGAGGATTGCCATGCCATATATGCTTGCCGGGATGGGTAAGGGGATAAGGCGGTTGAGCAGTTCGCCTATGAGCGATATTGCAAGTATGATTTCAAATTGTATGATGTATTTCATAGCTATGTGTAAAAGAGCCTCCATTGACGGAGGCTCTTGGTATTGTATGGGTTATTCTCTTGCTGCTTGTGAAAGGAAGAGACTCAGGTCGAAATAGACGTTGCGTCCCGGGAATTTATCCGATGGCTTTACGCTGATAATGTTGCACAGTGTCTCGGTGTCGAGTGTCTGCGACAGCACATCCTCAATCTGCAGCTTGCCGTATATTATGTAGTCCTGGTCATCGGGGGTGATGATGCGGAATGCGGTATCACTGCTTTTGCCATCACTGTAGTGGCATATCATGTCTATGATGTTCTGGTATTTCTTGAGGTACGACAGGCACTCCTCGTCGCTCTTGCCAAGTTCTTTCGATGCTATGTAGATGCAGAACAGGGCATTCAGGCTCACGGGGTTGTATGTGAGGATGTTTTTTGCAACACTGTACACCTCGGCATTCTTTTTCTCCTCGTATAGTTTTTTGAGTAGCTTCTCGTTTTGGTCCTTGCCCGGGTTGTACTGTGGCAAGAAGGCCTGGCCATAGTATACAAGAGCAATGTCATCAACGTGCAGCATGGGATCGTTGCTGTTGTAGAGCTGGGTTATCTCATTGAAATATTCGCGTTCATGCTTTACAATATATCCAATTACTGTGTCATTGATCTCCAATTGGCCGAACGCAGCTGTGCAACCAAGGAACAATATGATTGTCAAGAGTATCTTCTTCATATACAAATCAAATGCTGAATTTTATTATAACTCCGCTGTTGGCAGGGATGATGGTCTCAATCTTATCCTGTGGGTTGAGCGGGAGTTTCATCTTTTTGCCTGTCAATAGTTCAACAGCGCTACAAGTTTTATTGTTGTATGTTTTTCCAAAATATGCAAATGCCTCTTCGGGGATGGTTATTGCACACTCCTTGGGGCTGTCGCTGAAGTTTGTTGCAATGAGAAGCAGCTGGCTCTCTGTTCCACGGAGGTAAGAGAATATGTGGTGGCTGTCATACTGCTCGCTCTGTGGGTTTGCATATTGCAGGCCGTAGAACTGTCCGCTGCTGAGTGCTTCTTCGCTGTTGCACAGGTTGAGCAGGCGCGAGTAGAACGACTGCAGTGCCTTTTCTTCACTTGTCAGCTCCTGGCCCTTGTAGTCGCCATTGCCTTTCCAGCGGCGCAGGGTGTCAACACTCCAATAGTCGAAGATGGTGGTGCGGCCGTCAACACCGCTGTAACCCTCCTTGTCCATGCCGCGCTCACCAAGCTCCTGACCTGCGTAGAGCATGAAGGGCTCGGTACCGCTTGTTGCCGAAACAATGAGTGCTGCAAGTGCACGCTCGGCCTTTGCTGCAAAGAAGTCGGATGCTATGCGCTGCTCGTCATGGTTCTCAAGGAATGTGAGCATGTTGCCACGTATGTCGGCTGTGCTCTGCAGCGGGTAGCTGATGTCGTTTGCCGATGTCTGTCCGTTCATCACGGCACGCAAGGTGTCATAAAGGCCCACCTTGTCATACAGGTAGTCGAAGTGTCCCTCCTTTATGAATGAGCGGTAGATGTGTGGCTGGTAAATCTCGCCAATGAAAAGTATGCCGGGGAACTCCTCCTTTATCTTTGCCACAGCCCAGTTCCAGAACTCTACAGGTGTCATTTCTACCATGTCGCAACGGAAGCCGTCAATGCCCTGCGATGCCCAGTAGCGGAGTATCTTCAGCATCTTCACCCATGTGTTAGGTACGGGCGAGAACTGGCGGTTGCCGGTGCGGTAGTCGATACCGTAGTTGAGCTTGACGGTGTCGTACCAGTCGTTGCGGCCGGGAGAACCGAAACAGTCGTTGCCAGTTGCGCGCAGCGGGCTTTCGCTGTACTCCTCGTCGGCGCAATCCTTTGCGTCGATGTTGCAGCCATATGAGTGGTCGCCAAGGTAGTAGAAGTTGTTGTGTCCCACGAAGAAAGCGTTCTTGTCATCGTGCTCGCCGAATGCGTATGTTCCCGCAGGGGTGTTGTCGCTGCAGTAGTGGCGTGCCACGTGGTTGGGGATAAAGTCCATGATTACCTTCATGCCGGCCTTGTGTGTGCGGTCAATGAGTGCCTTGAACTCCTCGCGACGCTTCTCTACATCAACTGCGAGGTCGGGGTCGTTGTCATAATAATCCTTGATGGCATATGGTGAGCCGGCTTCACCCTTTACAATAGCGGGGTGGTCGGCCGGTATGCCGTGCTTGCTGTAGTTGGTGCGGGTGGTGTGCTCAATGACACCGGTGTACCACACGTGGGTGGCACCAAGGCTGCGTATTGCATTGAGTGCGGTTGGTGTTATGTCGTTGAACTTTCCGCAACCGTTCTGCTCAATGGTTCCGCCTGTTACACATTCTGCATTGCTGTTACCAAAGAGACGTGGCAACATCTGGTATATGATTATTTTTGACATTGTTGTTTTGCGTATTTTGTTAAATATTTGCTGCTTTAATCTTTTTTATCAGTCCTTGCTGTACATTGCCGGGGCCGCACTCTATGAACTCCTCTGCACCGTCGGCAATCATCTGTTGTATTGTCCTTGTCCAACGCACTGGTGCAGTGAGCTGTGCAATGAGGTTTGCCTTAATCTCCTGGGGCGATGTGTAGGGCTTGCCGTCGACATTCTGGTATACGGGGCAACGTGGTGCCGAGAACCTGGTTGCGTTGATGGCAGCCTCCAATTCCTCTTTTGCCGGTTGCATGAAAGGGGAGTGGAATGCTCCGCTTACACTCAACGGCATGGCGCGTTTTGCACCGGCCTCCTTGAGCTTTTCGCATGCTTTTGCTATGCCCTCCATGCTTCCCGAGATGACTACTTGCCCGGGGCAGTTGTAGTTCGCGGCCAGCACGGTGTCGCCGTCGGCGGTTATTGTGTTGCAGATGTTCTCTACTGTTTCGTCATCAAGTCCAAGTATGGCGGCCATGCTGGATTGCTGCAACTCGCATGCTTTTTGCATTGCAAGTGCGCGTGCATATACGAGCTTGAGGCCACCCGCGAATGTGAGCGCGCCGGCGGCAGTGAGTGCCGAGAATTCGCCGAGTGAATGCCCTGCAACCATTGCCGGCTGAAATTCATCGCCCTGTGCTATGGCCGAGATTACCGAGTGAAGGAACACTGCGGGTTGGGTTACCTTTGTCTGTCTCAACTCCTCGTCACTGCCGGCAAACATTATATCTGTTATGCGGAAACCCAATATCTCATTCGCTTTTTCGAAATACTCCTTTGCAATGGGGTTGGTTTGATAGAGTTCCTTTCCCATTCCGCTGAACTGGGCTCCTTGCCCTGTGAATACATATGCTTTCATAAGTCTGTACGGTTTTTGCCTTTGGGGATTGATGCCCGGCAAGGCAAACTTTTGTTTAACTTTTTGCTGTATATCCATGCAAAGATAATGCTTTTTTCCGGTTGTAGCTATCGTGTTGCTATTAATCTGTTATATATAATGTAAAATTGCTCTGTTTTTATAAATAACGTGAGTTCGATATAAGCCAAATCAAATCGCGAACCTGTCATCCCGACAGAGCGTAGCGACGAGGGATCTCTGAATCCGCGTATAATGAGATTCCTCACACAAGGTTCGGAATGACATAATACGCTAAATTTTAGTATAAATTCTTATATCGAACTCACGTTAAATACAACACCCTCCG
>JAZRGF010000048.1:0-5434 GCA_045644005.1 Bacteroidaceae bacterium
CCTGTCAAGCCCTCGAGCTCGCTGAGATCAAGAGTGTATGTGCCTGGCTCTGTGATTACGATAGGCTCATAGCTCATCAGGTCAACAGCTACATACAAACCTTGCATATAGATGAAGTAGTATGTCTTCTCGCCACATGTGATAGGCAACATGTCTGGTTTCATGCCGTTGCTGAATGTGATAGAGATAGCATCGAGGCTCTCCAATGTGCTGCCTGAAGCAGGGAGAACGTTTGTTACTGTGAACTCCTCAACGATTGGGTCACCGTATGTATAAGTCTTCACAGCCTCCTCATTGGCTACACCGTTAACAGTGTAAAGACCTGCAGGGAGTGTGAATGTATAATCGCCCTTAACGAACTCAAAGCCCTCGGCAAAGAAATCCTCGAATGTGAGCTCAATGTAGTAAGCGTTGCTCCAGTTGTCATAGTACCAGTTGAGTGTTGAGTTGTAAACGTTCTCGCCAACAGCGATAGTTGCAACCTTTGTCTCGTCAACCTCTACAGACTCTGCATTTGCGATAGTGATGATAGCACCCTTAGGCATGTACCATACCTGGTCGAGATATGACTCCCAAGAGTCGAAGTCGCGTGTAATCTCCAACTGTGGCTTCTTGTATGTGAAGGTGCTCTGTGCATACTCTTCGTTTGCTACACCGTCAACAGTGAACAAGCCTGCAGGGACATTGATTGTATAACGGCCCTCGGCAAACTCGCCGTCGAATGCCAATGTGATGTACTGTGTGGTACCAGACTTCTCAACTGTAACAGTTGCCTCATATACAGTTTCGCCGGTAGTCATTGTAGCCTTTACGTCGTTGTTGATGACAACATCGCTCTTAGCATACTTGACAGTGATTACAAACTCGCTGAAATCTGCAACATTGTTGTATGTCTCGTTCCAGCAGAAACCATCCTCGGCCGAAGGTGAAACCTCAACAGCTCTTTCAGCAACTGTGAACTCGAACTCACCGCCCTTGTACTCCTTGGTGCCATCAGCGCTGAGGATTACACCTGGCTTAACGACAACCTTGTATGTACCAGGAGTCTCAATAGCTGTAGCAGAGTATGGAGTTGCGAATGTGTTGTTTGTACCGTTGCCACCCATACACTTGTTGAGCTTAGCAACCTCGTTACCCTCTGCATCGAGAATGTAACCATAGTCGCCGCTAAGGTCTGTTGTGTACTTTTTAACAACCTCATTGAAGTTAATCTTCACACCCTGCAACTTGTACTGGCCGTTGATGGCAGTCTCAAGAGGATTACGCTCTGTGCTTGCTGCCTCAAGAGCTGCAAGTTCGGGAGCAGCGAATTCACGCTCAGTGAGCAAGAGGGTAGAACCTGCGTCATTTGAACCCCAATAAGCAACCTTGCCGCTCTGAGCGTTCATGTAGTTGCCGCCAGGGAACTGCAGACAGAAGTAACCGTCGTTGCCTGTCGCTTGGCTTGTTGCAGGTTTCCATACAACAGCCTCTGCGTATGCACCAAGAACAGGGGCACTGCTACCGTCTGAACATACAGCCATCTCCTTGCCTGCCGCATAGTTTACAAGTTTGAAACCATTTGCGGGGTCACCGACAAATGCCCAAGTGTAAGAATCTTCCTCACCCTCGGTCATTTCTGCGTCTGCCCACTCAAGATAGTCCTGGTCTGCAAGGTACTGGATGTACTTCTTCTGGTTACTGTGCATCTGCATGTAGTACCATGTATCAATCTCCTCTGCTGTTGCAGCATACTTGATAGGGTAGTTCTCAATGAGTGTGCACTCAATGGTAACCTCGCCCGCAGCCTCAATAACACCCTCGGGTGTGTTTGCTGTGAAACCGAAAGGAATTTTTGTCAATGCAGGGTATGCCTTGCCAATCTCCTCCTTTATAGTTTCGCGGCCCAGCTCGATGTCGTTGTACATGTAGATATATACAACCTCTACTGTAGAGTTCAGAGCTGCCAAAGCTTCTGTTGCATCAAAGTCTGCAACCTCAAGGAACTGGACTTTGTTACCGGCATCCATAGTGCTCCAACCGTCTACAATCATTTGATTGCTACCACCAAGATTGATGAAGCTGTTGTTGATGCCCCTGAAGTTTACTCTGACGCGATTGTCGCCGGCATCTGCAAACTCAATGGCATCGCCACTGTTTGCATTGAGCGAGCGGTCGCTCTTGACAAACTTCTTTGCACCTACGCTGTAAAGGAAATAATCCTCACCATTTACTGTCAAGACAGCAAACTGCTGGTTAGCGTCAGTTGCATCAGATGTTGTTCCCAAACCTGCATCATTTGTAGAGCAGAACTGAGAACCGTCTGATTTTACTGCCCAACCACCGCGGGTCTCGGTGGTAACGGTATAGCACTTGTCCGACTTGAAATCGGCAAGGTTGCTGACAACCGTCTGAGCAAACGCTGAAGTTACCATGGTAACCATCAACGCCAAGAAAAGTGTAAATTTTCTCATAGGTTTGATTTTAAGTTAATAAATAAAGTTATAAATATAAAATGATTATATCCTTAATGTTGCTTTGTGCGTATGCGCGTACTTGCTGTTTTTACATCTTTGCTGCATAAGCCGATAGATTTCACAAAGATATTAAAAAATAAACTTTTTTTAATGAATTTTGTTTGATTTTTTGTGGATTTTCAGCACCGCAGCATTGTGGTTGTTCCGTTTATATTAATGGATTGCCGTTTGGCTTTCATTTATGGGTGGTGTGTTGATTTTATGAGGGTGTAAAAAAGCTTGCGCGGGATTCCGCGCAAGCTGGTGTGTGGGTTGGAAATTTCCCCGCGGTTTTCCGCGGCGGTTTGTCTTCCTTATGCCTGGATGGCAAGATTCCTGAATTACTTCACCAAAACCTTACGGCCGCCTACAATGTAGATGCCTGGGGCTGTGATGTTCTCAACCTTGCGGCCGGTGAGGTCATAGATGGCTTTTACCTCTCCGTTCTCGTTTTTCACATTGTCGATGTCTGTGGTAATCTTGCTGCCGTCAAATGTGAAGATGTAAGTTTCTGATATGCTGTTTGAGTTGCCCTGCGCGTAAACGTCAAAGATGAGCATCGTGTATGTGCCGGCTGCAGTGATAGGGGTGTCGCTGTATGCGCGTAACATGTTGTCGGGCAATTCTTTTCCGTCCTTGTCTTCATGTGAAATCATGAATGCGTATTCGGTGCCGTTTTCGTCATATACAGGGAATCCCTCGGCGTAGCAGGTGGCGCTTTGGTTGAACTCGATGATAAACTCGTTGATGGCTGCAATCTCGCTGCCTGCAACAGGGGAGATATTTGTAATCTTCAATCCCTCGACGATAGTAAACGTATATGTGATGTCTGCGGTTAACATTGCGTTTGATTCCTCGCCGTAGGCATACTCCTTCTTGAGGACGAATGTATATATGCCGGGAGCTGTAATGGGCTTGTCGGTCTTCAAACAAAGTGCGTTGTCTCCAATAGTACCGTATTGGTCTGTGTCTGTAGATGTCAATGGGAACTCTTCGCCCTTTTCGTTTTTGATTACAGCGCCTGCGGTCTGCTTGGCAATCTTCTGGTTGTACTCAAAGTAGAGGTATTCGATACTCTCTACCTGCTCGCCCCTGTCGGGTACAGCATAGATGACTTCAAGAATGTTGGTATTCTCGACAGTGTATGTGTACTGAGCCTTTTCACTTGCCTTGGCAAGGCCGTTGGGGTTGAGTATGAAAAGACCTGCTGGGAGTGTTACGCGGTAGTCACCGCTTTTTGTTATAGCCTTGTTGAATGTGAGTTCAATGGTGTTCTCGTTGACAACAACTGCATTGTCGAACTCTTTTGGAGTGTAGTCCCAGTTGATGGTGTAGTATGGGTAGTTCTCGTCGTTTTCGTTGTACTTGATACCGCTCTCGCAAGTGATTCTTACCTTGTCAAATACCGGGATGGTGTCATTGTGTGCAGGAGTCACTGTCAATGATGGGTATTCGCCAAGTTTGTAGAGTGTTGGCATGTGACCGTTGTCCTGTGCATAAGAACCGAATGAGTTGTCCTGTGCTGAGTACTGGATATATTTGTTAATTGCGGCGTTTGTGATGGTTGCCTCGCCTGTTGTCTCGTCGATTGTAACAGTCCAAACGGCACCGGACTCTGGCATGTCTGTGGCAGCGTTGAAACTATTGTTGTCCTCAGTCTGGTACATATAGCGGCCGAATGTATCCTGTATTGTGTAACCTCCCTCAACTTCGGTGAATGTGAAGGCGTGGAATGCATTTGTCTCAATGAAGTTGCCGTTTGCAGTAACAGCGAACTGTGGGATGAATCCGTAGTTTTCGGTCTCGCCCATTGCTGTTGCTGCACAACCGTTGGCGTGGATAAGATACTTGCCTGCCACGAATTCGGCAGCCTTCTCATATGGCTTGACAGGTGAAATGTAGTATTTTTCGCTTGCAATGTTGCTGTAGATCTTCTTGCCGTCAACCTCAATATATGCAACAGCCTTAACCTCGGCTGTTGAAAGCACTGAAAGGCTGCCATAGCTCTTTGAACCCTCTGTGATTGGGTCGCCGCCACGGTTGTTGTAATAGATTGTAGCACCTTCGGTCTCGCAAGTGAACTTCAGGGCAGTCTCGCCTGTGAGCTTCTCATAAACACCGCCCTTTACAGAGAATGTTGGAGCTGCAACCTCAAGAGAGTATGATGCTGTTGCAATGTCACTCCACTCACCATTAAGGCGAGAAATAGCCTTGATTGTTGTTGTTTTGTTGAACTCGTTGAATGCGATAGCCTCATTGTATTTTGCGCTTTCCTCTGTGGGCTCTGTACCATCAAGAGTGTAGTAAATGGTTGCGCCCTCTTTTGCTGTAATCTCAACGCTGAATGGGTTGTTGTATGTGCCTGGCTCTACGGAGAATACAGGAGCCTCTTCTGCTGTCGCAAAGCTCATGAAGCTGAACAAACAGAAAACTGAAAGTAAAAATTTTTTCATAAGATAATGTTGTTGATAAATATAATTGTTTCTGTCTCTTGTCTTTTAGCTGATGGTATTTCTCACATGTGAAAATATCCGGCGCTTTTTTGAAAATTCGCGAAGTTACGAAAAAAAACACCTTACCTTATAATAAAAGTGAAATAATTTTGAAAATATGGTGTTATTGTGTCAAATGGTTGCGTTGTATGGGTGTGTTTTTGTCAATTTAGGCATACTTTTTGTTGTTGTATTGGAAATTATTTTGTCATAGTGCTTTGATTAATTGGAAAAATATACTATCTTTGCAGACGTAAAAATGTTACCAAACACAGGAGTGTGTCTTTGGCTTGAGTTTTTTTAGACAAGTATATGGGTAAGTCCTATACGGCCAGCTCCCTGCGAATCCTCCAGGGCTTGACCGCAGCAAAGGTAGTAGGTTGTAGCGGCGCGATGTAGGTAGCTTACCCACCCATAAGGCGAATGTGAAAACATTCGCCTTTTTTT